>JAOZVK010000028.1 GCA_029938185.1 Bacteroidales bacterium
GCTCCTCTGCAAATATTCATCATATCTTGTTTGTCTAATACTAATTTTTTATTAACAGCTTTTTTGCTTATGAAATTCATAGTTTTTTTACTTTTAAATTTCATATTTCTTTTATTTTTTAAATTCATCGTTTTATATATTAAAAAAATTTATAGTTCTGTTGGTTAGTGAAAAATCAAAAATAACTTAATCCAATCTACTTGTTTATTTTGCTATTTTACTGCATAAAAAAACTCTTAAATAATTCACTATTAGCGATTTTTTTGAATTGTAAAATAACAAAAAAACGGCGCATCTTGGACTAACTTATTTTTTCATTTTCACTTATTAAAATTTCATTGAAAAGTTTATTCCAAAAGTTCGTGGTTTTCCAGGCCATTTTAAGTCGCCAAAAGCTGCGCCAGAGTATTCTACTGCAACATATTCTCCCGAATAATCAGTCTCAAGTAAATTATTTACATAAATTCCTAATTTCCATTCTAATTTGGCTTTATGTTTAAAATATGCTCTTAAATTTACAAACTCTGTAGCAGGTTGCACATCGTTATTATCTGGGTGCCAATATAATTCGCCTCGGTGTTCGTGTTCTCCACGCAATACTATCATATTTTTAGCACCTAATGGAATAGAATATTGTAAAGCTATTTTGGTATTATTTCTATTAACAAGTGGTGAGTAATTTCCATCAAATGTTGCACCTAAAATGTCGGGTATAGAACTTCCTACTTTAATTATTTTAGGGTCTATAATTCCTGCCGAGGCGTAAAGGTCAAGGTTTTTTGTTATTCTAAATTTCAAATCTATTTCAAAACCTAAATTTTGAGTTTGTCCAAGATTTACAATTATTTGTCCACCACCATTTATTTCAACAAGGTATATTTGTGTATTATCAAAATTAATAAAGAAAGCTCCAAAATTAGCAATAATTCTATTATTTAACCAATTTGTTTTTACTCCTATTTCGTAATTATTAGTAGATTCTGCATCGTATAATTCAGGGTAGTCCTTAACTGTTGGAGCATTAAATCCTCCACTTCGGTATCCGATACTGTAACTTGCAAAAGAGAAAATTCTGGGTGATAGTTGGTGAGAAATACTAAATTTTGGTTGAACTTGATTAAACTTTTTATTACGGACTGTATTATCAACTAAATTTGTTTGCTCTCTTGTATCCATATCGTACCTTAATCCAACTGCAAGTTCTGTTTTTTTACCAAATTTATAACTTGCTTGTCCAAAAAAAGCTAATGTTGTATTTGTATTTTTCTCTTGTGCATCAAGAAATGTGTGAATAATTTCGTGTTCCAAGTCGGTTTCTTCCATACCAAAAACACCTGCAAAAATACCTGCGGAGCTTAAAGTACCAAGCGTATTTAGTTTTCTTTCGGCTATTTGATAGCTTGTTCCTGCTACCCAACTAAAATTGTTATCTGTGTTTGAAGATAATCTAATTTCCTGACTAATGCCTTTTGAATCAAGTTTTTGGTCTTGAAAAAGTTCTCTAAGTGGAGAGAAATCAAGGTCGCCATGATAATCGTATCCTATTTCGCTATATGCAGTAGTTGCAGTAAGTCTGCCAAAAGGCAAGGCAATATTTAATCGCAATGAAACGTCTGCTACTGTCCTATTTCCTTCGCCAAGTTCATCGGCAATTGGGTTTACGTGAGTAGCATCTGCACTTATTGCTTCAGTTCGTCCGTTAGCACCGCCTGAATTTTCTAAAAAATCGCTGTGTCCAATTGTATAGTAAGTTGCTCCTCCATCAGTTTTTGTGAAGTTTGTAATTAAATCTGCACTGAAATTTTTTGTAACATTAAAAATTAACTGTGCTCTTGCTGATTTATTTTCATAAAAATCTACTTTTTTATTCAAATAATCATTTTCTATTAAACCATCACTATTTTTTGACGACATTGCAATTCTGTATAATAATTTATTCTTAATAATAGGACCACTACTTCCAATCATTGTGTTATAAGTATTACCATTTGCATATCCGAGTTTTAGAAAATGACTATAACTATTTGTTGGTCTTTTGGTCGTAATATTTAAAGCTCCACCAATAGCATTTCTACCATATAAAGCACCTTGTGGACCTTTTATTAATTCTATTTGTTCAATATCAAACATTTCTTGGTCTAATCCGCTTGGATTAGGCACATTTACACCATCAATAATGATAGCGACAGGGGCTTCAGAGTTTCTTAGTTGAGTAATTCCTCTTACTGTTAGGCTATTGGTTCCAATGTTTTGGCTTGATATAAAGCTTGCATTTGGCACAGTTGTAAGAAAGTCTGGAATGCTGGCTATACCTGCGTTATCTATTTCTACAGAGTTCATTGCTGCAATTGCCTCTGGTGTTGTTTGCATATTTTCTATTCTTCGTCTTGCCAATGTTGTTGCAGTTGCAAAACCTTGAATTTTAACTTCTTCCAACTTAGTAACATCTTCTTTCAATACTACATTAATTACTGATTGCCCAGCTATTTCAATAGATTGTTTTTTGTATCCCATATAAAGGAAGTCGAGTTTTTTGGTTTCTTTTGGAACCGTTATTTCATAAAAACCATCATCATTGCTTGTTACCCCTAATGTTGTACCTTCAACCACAATATATACTCCTGGAAATCCTGCTCCAGTTTCTTCGGTTATTTGTCCATTAATTTGTTTGTCTTGCCCATGTAGTCCTGCCACCAAAAGTAAAAAAACTATTGTAGTAAATATTTTATTCATAAATAATTAATTGATTAGAATGTGTGTATAAATATTATAATAAAGAGAAGATTATTTTCTATTCTTAATTTAAATTGCACAAAATTAATATATATATTTTTTTAAAAAAATACTTATTTAATGTTAAAAAGCATGTTTTCAGAAGTAGTTTACACTACAATTGATAATTTAGTTTACATTATAGCCACAGTAAGTTACAACTTTACAAAGTGTCTATTTTATGCCCCACTGATTGCCATTGGTGGCTACCTAATAGTGGACTTATAAAAATTAATAAATTATAAAAATATTATTGTATTCCCCGTATTTCGCTTTGCTTCATACGGGGCTAACAATAGGTCGTCCTTACGGACTTTTATAAAAAAACTATGCAATGTATTTTATTGCTTTTGCCTTTCAGCATCTTTTAAGTTCGTAAAGTAGAATTAGATAAATTTTTAAATAAAATATAAATATAATCTATTTTTTAATTTATTTGAATTATTTTTACGATATTTTTATACTAAGTACTGTTACAAAAATTTTTTGACATTTACTTATTCATAACTTCCTGATTAAATAATTTTTGTACTAATGCGTAAGCAACTATAAATAGTTTGAAGACCTTGTTATGCAATTTTGCGTAGTTAGGAAAATTATTTTTTTTGAGCGGATACACAAGAATATATTAAATAATTTAAAAAAATTGATATGTCTATAAATATGAACTTAAATTGCCCTATACCAATAAGCAAATATGATAAAGTAATGTTGGCTCATGGTGGAGGTGGGAAATTATCAAACCAATTGATACAAAAAATGTTTATTTCCGAATTTGATAATAGCATGATTAATGCTATGCATGATGGAGCAATATTCGAGGTAAACAAAGGTAGGTTGGCTTTTAGTACTGACTCATTTGTAGTTCAACCGATTTTTTTTCCGGGTGGCAATATTGGCGAACTTGCTGTTAATGGAACGGTTAATGATATTGCTTGTTGTGGTGCAGTTCCAAAATACTTGTCGCTAAGTTTTATTATTGAAGAAGGACTTCCGATGGTGGATTTGTGGAAAATAGTACAATCAATTAAACTGGCTGCAATTGAGGCTAATGTAAAAATAGTAACAGGCGATACCAAAGTAGTTGATAAGGGAAAGGGTGATAAAATTTTTATTAATACTTCAGGAATAGGTGTAATTGAAAATAATATAAATATATCACCAACAAATTGTAAAGCAGGCGATTTAATAATAGTTAATGGAAATATTGCTGACCATGGTATAGCAATAATGTCATCAAGGCAAGGACTGGAATTTGAAACGACTATTGAAAGTGATACGGCTCCACTAAATGGTTTAATACAAGATATACTTAATGTCAGCAAAAACATAAGGGTTTTGCGAGACCCAACACGAGGAGGATTATCTAGTGCTTTAAACGAGATAGCTCAAAGTTCAAATTTAGGAATCGAAATATATGAAAACCAATTACCTATTTTAGAAGAAGTAAAAGGAGCTTGCGAAATATTAGGACTTGACCCATTGTATATTGCAAACGAAGGCAAAGTTCTTGTTTTTGTTCCAAAAGAAGAGGCTGATAAAGTATTATCGGTAATGAAAGCTCATAAGTATGGAAAAAACTCGGCAATAATTGGAAAACTTTGTAACGAACACCCCAAAATGTTGAGAATGAAAACTACAATTGGAAGTACTCGAATTGTTGATATGATTTCGGGAGAACAGTTACCCAGAATATGCTAAATTTGCTCCATTGACTATTTGATTCCCACGATTTATATCGAGGGAATCAAATAGCCTCTATTTCATAAAATGCAAACTTCTTTGATATTTTGGAAGTTTTATAAAATGCGTAAGCAACATTAAAAAGGTCGAAGCCCTTATCTATCATAAGATTCAACCATTTTTTTAATATTCGATAACATTTCTTTTCTTTCACTGTCAGTTACAAATGGTACAGAGTTAAAATATTTGTGCGATTTTACATTCATTTCACAAAATTCAAATACGCCATAATCAATAATCATATTAAAATTTTCGATTAAATGTAAAGTATCATACATAGATTGGTGCAAACCAGCTGTTGAATAAAGATAAACATTCTTATCATTCAATAAACCAATAGGACCATGCTCTTTAAAAATAAAAGCAAAACCATTGGTAAACACCCTATCAAAATAGCCTTTAAGAATTGCGGGCATACTCATCCACCAAATAGGATAAACAATTGATATTGTATCAGCCCATTTTATATACTCTTGTTCTGTTTTAACATCTTTGGGTAATTCACCTTTTCTAAGTTCTGTTATATCTGTATATTGAAGAGCAGGGTTAAAGTTAATTTTATATAAATCCCTAAGTTCAACATTATCTCCACTTGCTTTTGAAATTTCGATAATCTTATCTTTTATCGAAGAATTAAAACTAGTAGGTTTTGGGTGTGAATGTATTATTAAATGGTTCATAATCAATTTAATTTATATATACAATATTTATAAATAACATAGGTCTTCGACCTATTTAATACTATTAGTTACATGCTATTAAGTAATTGATATGATAATTGATAATTTTGTTTTCGTCTGAATTACTCATGTTTTTGTGCCTGCGTAATAAATATTAAAATCATAAAAATAATAATAATTTTGTAATAAATTAAACTTTTATGATAAATAACATATTATAAGAATACGTAAGCAATATAAAATAGACTATCCTTGCAAGGTTGTATATTGCTGTTTGTCAGCAGATTATCGGAATGACTTTGAGTCACTCAGACAGTAATTTATTGACTAACTTTGTGTGTGGTAGCCATAAAATAAGGTCTTCAAGCTATTATTATAAAACTTTGTAAAAGAACAATATTTTTAATAAATAATTGAATTTTAAGGTATAAACCAATTCATAATTAATAATTCGTAATTCATGTAATTACATAATAGAAAAAAGACAACTATTTTATTAAAATATGAGAATTATCATTATTTAATAAGATTTTTATTGAAAAATCATTTTATAATTTTTACATTTACGCAAATAAATATAACTATTGTCTTTTGAATGTTAATATATAAGTATATTTATTAATATTAAAATTACAAAATGAATGTTTTGTTTATTTATATACAGTAAAGTATAAAATAATAAGTCTCCATTAAAAACAGGTTAAGGACCATTCTATAAAATATTGAATTTGTGAAAAAATTATATTTAGTAATATCATTGTTAATGTATGTATCAACTGTATTGTCACAACAAATGGCATTCAGATTTACTAATTTGACAATAGATCATGGCTTATCACAAAGTTCAATTTATAGTATAACTCAAGATAAAAAAGGTTTTATATGGTTTGGAACTCAAGATGGCTTAAATAGATATGATGGATATAAATTTACTGTTTATAATAATGACCCTAATGATGATAATACAATAAGTAATAAGTATATACATTCAATTTGTGAAGACCAAAATGGAATACTTTGGATTGGAACATGGGGTGGAGGATTAAATAAATTTAATACTTCGACAAAAAAAATCACAAGATATAAAAACAATAATTCAGATAACTCATTGAGCAACGACTTTGTAAGAACTATATACGAAGATAAAAACTATAATTTATGGATTGGAACAGCAGATGGTACTTTACATTTGATGAATAAAGAAAATTCTACTTTTACAAGATTTAAAACTCCTGACATAAATAATGGTGAAAATGAAATAACATCAATTTTCGAAGACAAAAATAATGTATTATGGGTGGCTAATAAAAGTGGGCTTCATGTCTTTGATAGAAAAACAAAAAAAATTACCATCAGTTATAATTATGATGCTAATGATGATAAAACTATAAGTAGCAATAAATTAAATACTATTTATGAAGACAGCTTTGGTACCTTGTGGTTTGGAACCGATAATGGATTAAATAAATTCAATAAAAAAACCAAAACGTTTACAAGATTCCAAAATGATATAAATGACCCCAAAAGTATAATGCATAACAATGTTTCGGTTATTTTTGAAGATAAAAATCAAAATTTATGGATAGGTATGCTTGGTGGTGGATTAGCAAAATATCAAGAAAAAACCAATACATTCATAAAATTTATTCATGAGCCTTCTAACCTCAATAGCCTAATGAGTAATCAGGTTCAAAGTGCATTTGTTGATAAATTTGGTATTTTGTGGGTTGGTATTTATTCTAAAGGTATAACTAAATTAAATTTTAATCCTAAAAAATTTACTCTTTTCAGAGAAACATCAAACAATAACAGTTTAAATAATAATTCAATATTTTCGATATACGAGGATAATAATGATAATATATGGATAGGAACATATGGTGGAGGAGTAAATATTTATAATACTGAAAGTAAAAAATTCACATATTTAAAAAATATTTTAGGAAATAGTAACAGTTTAAGTAATAATTTTATAAGAGATATATTTAAAGATAGTAAAGGTAATTTTTGGTTTTCGACATGGGGCGGTGGTTTAGATTTATACAACCCTAAAACAAAAAAATTTAAACACTTTGTGCACAAGCCTAACAAAAATAGTATAAGTAGTAATAAAATATACAAAGTAATTGAAGACCGGTTTGGTACAATTTGGATAGCTACATACAATGGGGGTTTATGTAAATATGAACCAAATACAAATAAATTTTCATACATTAAACATAATGTTAATGATTCAACAAGTTTGAGTCATAATGATGTGTTTTCAATATTTGAAGATTTTGATGGTACACTATGGATTTGCACAAGAAATGGATTAAATCATTACAATCAATTATCAAAAAAAATAACACAGTACAAAACTGATGGAACAAAAAATACACCCAGCACCCTCGAGATTTATTCAATTAATAAAACTTCTCATAATGTATATTGGTTAGGTACAGGAAATGGCTTAAATAGATTTGATTCAAAAACAAAAAAATTTGCATATTTTACTCAAAAAGATGGATTGCCAAATAATGTGATATATGATTTGCTAATTGATAATGGAGGCAACTTATGGTTGAGTACAAATAATGGTTTATCAAGGTTTAATCCGAAAACATATGAAGTAAAAAATTTCAATAAGAAAGATGGATTACAAAGTAATGAATTTAACTTAAATGCCTGTTTTAGAAACAAATATGGAAAGTTGTACTTTGGAGGGATAAATGGATTTAATGTATTTTCGCCCATTGAAATAAAAGATAATCAATATGAACCAACAGTTGTAATAACTGATTTTAAAATATTTAATAAATCAATACCAGTTGGTAAAATGATAAATGATAGAATAATATTAGAAAAAAATATATCAGAAACAAAAAAAATCATATTATCGCACAATGACTATGTTTTTTCGTTTGACTTTGCAGCCCTTCATTATGTTTCACCAGAAAATAACAAATTTAAATATAAACTCGAAGGCTTTGAAAAAGAATGGAACTACACACCTGCTGATAGACGCTTTGTTACCTACACAAATCTAAACCCCAGAACATATGTTTTTAGAGTTAAAGCAACAAACAATGATGGCATATGGAGCAAGGACGAGGCAAGAATAACTATAATTGTCGAACCTCCATTCTGGAAAACATGGTGGTTTAGAATATCTGCTATAATCTTTGCTATTAGTGTAATTTTAATGCTGGTCAAACTACGAATGAAAAGAATAAAAATACAAAATGAAATACTCGAAAAACTTGTTAAAGTTAGAACAGCTGAGGTAGTTAAACAACGTAACGATATATCACTAAAAAATACAAAACTTAAAAAACAAAAAGAAGAAATACTAAGTCAATCTGAATTATTATCATATACTAATAAAGAATTAGAAAAGTTATCAATAGTTGCAAGCGAAACCGATAATGCAGTATTAATTATGAACTCGCAAGGAACTATAGAATGGGTAAACGAAGGGTATAAACGGCTTTATGGATACAACTTAGATGAGACCAAAGCAAGAGGAGAAAGTATAATAGATATAAGTTCAAATATAAAAATAAAAGAAGCAATAAATTATTGTATAATCAATAAAAAATCGCATATATATCAAGCTCAGTCAGTTACTAAATCAGGAAATAAAATATGGGTTCAAACAACTCTTACACCAATTATTAACAACAATAAGATAGTTAAACTTATAGCCATAGATTCGAATATTACAAAATTAAAAAGTGCGGAACGAGAAATATTAAATCAAAGCGAAGAATTATTAGTTCAAAAACATGAATTAACAATTAGAAAAAATAAAATCGAAATTCAAAATGAAAATATTAGAGCAAGTATAAAATATGCACAAACTATACAAAAAGCAATATTACCTATTCAAAATACAATGAATCAATATTTAGAAACAGAAATAATATTCAAACCCAAAGATATAGTATCAGGTGATTTTTATTGGTTTTCGATTGTTAATGAAAATAACAAAAAATCAGCATTTATTGCTGTTGTTGATTGTACTGGGCATGGAGTACCAGGTGCTTTTATGTCGATGATTGGTAGTAGATTGTTAAATGAAATTGTAAATGAAAAACGAATTTTAGAACCCGCAAGTATTCTTGAAAACTTAAATATAGGAGTATCTAATACATTAAAACAAGAACAAACTGATAATAATGATGGCATGGATGTTTGTATATGTAAAATTGAAAATATCGAATCAAATAAAAATAGAGTAACATTCAGTGGAGCAAGACGACCACTATATTATTACAAACAAGGAGATGACTCAATAAGTATTATCAAAGGAGATAAAAAATCAATCGGAGGAATAAGAGCAAGAAGAAGCAATGTACAACATACAAATAATGAACTTATACTAAGTAATGGAGATACACTATATTTAAGTTCAGATGGAATAATTGATCAAAATACAACTGATAGAAAACGATTTGGCTCTGTTCGGTTTCTTAATGTTTTAAATAATAATGTAGATAAATCAATACCATTGCAAAAACATAATATGTTAGAATCTTTATATGAATTTCAAAATAATGAATTACAAAGAGATGATATAACTCTTGTAATAATAAAATTGGTCGATAAGTTATTTTAAAAAATAAAATTAATTTTTATACTTTATATTACATATCTTATTGAATAATTTATTAAATTGGCATAATATATATAAGTGTTTTTACGTTTTTTTTTATAAAGTTTATATACTGAAATATAATTAATTACACGTATTATGCATAATTAGCATTAAATATGTCGTAGAACTTATACAATTATTTTATATAAAATTATTAAATTTAGGCATTTTTATTGTACATGTAATATCAAGTTTTTTAGACAACTATTATGAATAAAAATACAAATTTGGATTTACTAAAGTTGCATAATGCATTTTCTAGTAATAGTGTTATTGCATACAAAGGACCTTTTGATGCTTATATAATAAAGATATTAAGTGAAAAACTGAAATCTTTAACTATTGATATACCAAGTATTACAAAAAGATCTTTCACAATTTTTATAGAGCTTACACAAAATGTCTCATACTATTCTGCCGAAAAAATTAAAATTGGTAAAGGTAGAGAATCAGGAATTGGTTCTCTGGTTATTGGAGAGAGCGATAGTCATATTTATTTCATAATTGGAAATAAAGTGAAACAAATAGAAGCCGATATTTTAGATAAAAAGTGTAAAATAATAAACTCACTTGATAGAGATAATCTAAGAGAATACAAAAGGAATCAACGAAATTTAATTCGAGGCACAAATGGAGGAGCTCATATTGGTTTGATTATGATATCGTTATTGACTTCCAAGCCTATAGATTACAATATGATTAAAGAAAATGAAGATGACGCTTTCTTTTCAATTGCTGTGTCTTTTAATAAATTAAAGGAGGATAAATTTGGATATACAAAAACATATGTATAATTAAGGTTTTCCACCTGTTTAATGTTGCTTAGGCATTCTATTAATATTCTAAGGTCTTCGACCTATTTAATATTGCTTACGCAAGATATATAATAAACGGTATTTCAAAAAGTAAGCTCTATACTAAATAGGTGAAAACTTTTGTATGGGTGCTTATATTAATTTTATATATTTAAAAAAATGTAAAAAGATATTATAAGAATGAATTTCACTTTGGAATATAATGAGTAAAATAAAAAAAATTATCCAAAATATAATTACTTCTGGAATAACAGGAGAGTATAATTCTGAAGCTGTTAGAAAAGCAATAATTATAAATTTATTTAGTTTTGTAGGTGTTTCTTTTATGCTAATATTTGGTTTTAAAGAGATAGAAGCAGATAAAATATTGCTTGCTACAGTATTATTTATGTTAGCTGCTTTGATGATAACGTCTGTGTTGTATTTAAGATTAACGAAAGATTATGTAATTTCTGGAAATATAGCACTTTACATTTTGTTTATTCTTATGATTTTTCTTATTGCCAGTGGTACGGGAATGGATAAAATTCTTTGGTGCTACACTTTTCCTTTGGCATCATACTTTGTATTAGGAAAAAAACAAGGTGGATTGTCTAATTTAGTGTTCATAATAATTGCAATTTTTTTATTATACTTTCCTCTAGAGTTTATGTCAATTTATCCCAATGATGTAAAAGTAAGATTTATTGCGTCATATATAGCTGTTACATTATTAGCTCATGTATTCGAGATGGTTAGAGAAAAAACATTTGAAGCTTTTATTGAAGCAGATAGAAACAAAACATACTACTTAACCCAAACATTGCAACAAAAAGAAGAAATACTGGCACAAAGCGAACAACTTGAATTTTCGAATAAAGAACTCGAAAAATTGTCAATAGTTGCAAGTAAAACAAATAATGCCGTTATAATAATGGATAAAAATGGACGTTTTGAATGGGTTAATGATGGCTTTGTTAGGTTGTATGGTTTTTCAATCAATCAACTTATTAAAGAAAATAGAAATAATATAATTGACTCAAATTCAAGTCCAAAAGTTAAATCTATTCTTTACGAATGCATCGAAAACAAACAATCGTGTAGTTATGAGTCACAAACAATAACCAACACAGGCAAAAAAGTATGGATACAAACAACAGTAACACCAATATTTGGTAATAATAATGAGATAATTAAACTGGTAGCTATTGATACAAATATTGGTAAATTAAAACAAGCCCAAGAAGAAATACAACAGCAACACGAAGAAATAACAGCTCAAAAAGATGCACTCGAACAACAACACCAAGAAATACTAGTTCAAAAAGTAACATTAGAGTTACAAAACGGACAAATATTAAAACAAAAAAACATTCTTGAAAGACATCATTCTAATATAAATAGTAGCTTGTTATATGCTCAAACCATTCAACAGGCAATTCTACCACAAAATTTATACATAAAAGAACTTTTTAATTTCTTTTTGATTTATAAAGCAAAAGATATAGTATCTGGCGATTTTTATTGGATGACGGTTTTACCCAAAAAAGATGAATATACTGAAAAAACTTTTATAGCTGTTGTCGATTGTACTGGACATGGAGTACCAGGAGCTTTTATGTCGATGATTGGTAATAGTTTATTAAATCAAATAGTAAATGAAAAGAAAACTGTTAAGCCCAATAAAATTTTAAAAACAATGGATATTGGTATTAACTATGCTTTAAACCAAGATAGCACTGATAACAGTGATGGAATGGATATATGTTTTTGTGTTTTAGAGAAGGTTGATAATGAAAAAACAAGAGTGATTTTTGCTGGAGCCAAACGTCCTCTTTTCTACAATATAAAAGGTACTGATAAAATTTCAATTATAAAAGGTGATAGAAAAAGTATTGGAGGTTATAAAGGAAGACAACCAATTGATTTTACAAATCATGAAATAATACTAAACAAAGGAGACCGTTTATATTTAACAACAGATGGATATATAGATCAAAATAATCCTGAAAGAAAAAGATTTGGAACTAGGCGTTTTGTTAAACTTTTGGAAAGTATATTGGCAGAGCCTTTAGATATTCAGAAAGCTATACTTACGAATGAACTTAAAAAATATCAAGATAATTCTGACCAAAGAGATGACATCACAGTTTTTGCATTTGAAATATAAGGTCTTCGACCTTAAAATCTTACAATCAAAAAAAGTACTTTTAATGGAATATCCCAAATCTAATATAAAATCTATTAGTATATTAAAAAATACAGTATTGGATATAAGTTTATTATATAAATTTATTTTTATTATTTATTTAATAGCCTTATCAAATAATATGTTTGCTCAACAAGGTAACATAGACAATCTTGAAAGCAAAATAGTTGAAGCCCGCAAAAATAATGACTCAAAAACAGAATATAAGTATTTAGTAGAAATTGCAAATATATATGCTGAAAATAATAAACAAAAGGCAATTAAATATTTTGAAAAATCCCTATCCATTGCAAAAAAAATAAACAGTAGTCATAGAATTAAACAATCTCAATTTAGCCTTGGCTTGTTGTATAGTCTTAATAAAAACTATGATAAAGCAGAACTCGCCTTTTTTGAAGTATATAAAATAGCAAAAAAATTTAAGAATAATATTAGCTTGGCTAATGCACTTATAAACTATGGTATTGCTCTCAAAAAAAATAAAAAATATAATTTATCTGCTGAAAAACTTAAAGAAGCACTTAATATAGTTTCGTTTAAGGAATATGATGATATGCTTATCGAAAAATGTTATGTTGAATTAATGAATCTATTTAAAGAGTCAGGAGATAAAAAGCAGTATATGAAATATCATGACTTGTATGAAACCAAAAGAATGACAAAAAAAACTGATGAGTTTGATGAAAAAATTAATATTGCTAAACATGATATAGAAGAAAAAGATAAGGAATTAAGTGAAATTGCTGATACTTTGAGTAATGTAAAGAAACTAACTGAAAAGCAAAGAATGCAAATTAAAATAACCAAAATTGAAAATGCCAAAAATAAATTAGAAATTAAAAATCAAAAACAAGTTTTAAAACATGAAAGACAGATTATTAAAATATTAGTCTTAGGAATTATCATAGTATTTATATTTGGATTAATAGCTTTTGTTCAATTTTTAGCAAAAAGAAGAACAAATAAAATACTTGTTTTAAAAAACGTTGAAATTTCACAGCAAAAGGAAGAGATACAAACTCAAAGCGAAGAACTTTTGTTTGCAAATAATGAACTAAAAAAACTATCAATAGCCATAAGTAAAACAAAAAATGCCATTTTTATTTTCTCTAAAACTGGTAAAATAGAATGGGTTAATTCTGGTTTTACTAGACTATATGGATACACATACACAGATTTGGTAAAAGAAAACAAAGAATTTGTACATGATTTTAGTAATAAAGATGATATTAGTTCAATAATAAATAAATGTATAACACACAAACAAGCAACAGCATATCAAAATGAAGCAATAAAAAAAGACAAAAGTAAAGTATGGCTGCAAACCACAATAACTCCAATACTTGACGATTTTGATAATATATCAAAATTTATAATTGTAGAATCGGATATAAGCAAACTTAAAAAAGCTGAAATTGAAATACTAGAACAAAACTCTATTATTGAAGCCAAAAATAAAATATTAAAATTAAAAAATCATGAAATAATTGAGCAAAACAGACTTGTAGAAAATCAAAATATTGAAATTATTGAGCAAAGAGATTTATTGAAAATAAGTAACGATGGTTTAAAAAGTAGTATCAAATATGCAAAAACAATACAAAATGCTATTTTGCCAATTGACTCACACGTAAAAAAATATTTAGAATACTTTATTATTTATGATGCAAAGGATATTGTTTCGGGGGATTTTTATTGGATGTCTGTAATTAAAAACAGTAAAGATGAAGTTGATAGAATATTTCTTGCAGTAATTGATTGTACTGGACATGGAGTTCCAGGTGCATTTATGTCAATGATTGGAAATAGATTATTAAGCGAAATTGTTAATGAAGGTAAAATATACTCACCAAAAGAAATATTAACTCAGTTGAGTATAAATGTTATAGATGCTTTCAACCAAAATCATACATCAAACAATGACAGTATGGATGTTTGTATTTGTTCTATAGAAAAAATTAATAAAACAGATACTAAATTAATATTTTCTGGAGCAAAACGCCCATTATTTTATAATATAAAAGGTGAAAAAGAAATAAAAATATTAAAAGGTGATAGAAAAACTGTAGGTGGAATAAAACAAAGAACAACTGTTTTTTTTACAAATCAAGAAATTATATTAAACCAGGGAGATAGAGTTTTTCTGACATCAGATGGCATAATAGACCAAAACAACCCCGAAAGAAAACGATTCGGTACAAAAAGATTTGTAAACTCAATACTCGTATCTAAAGATAAAAGTCTTGAAAATCAAAAAACTGAAATACTAAAAATATTAAAAAATTATCAAAAAGATACTGACCAACGTGATGATATTACTGTTCTTGCTTGTTCGATTTAAACAAATCAATATACACTGGAAGATGGTCGCTATATCCATCATGAAACCTGAAACCTATATAAGTTCTAAATGGACGAAAACCAACATTATTTTCATCAACTTCTAACAAAAACTTTGCTTCAAAAACATGAGCATCATCTATAGTAGTATGAATTTTCATATTTTTATTTAGCAAACTGCCCGATATAATAATTTGGTCGAGTACGCCCCATTCTCCTGCATGTTTATGAGTCCCTAATCCTTTGTTTTCCTGCATATAATAAGCTAAATTATATAATTCTTCATTTTTAATTTTATCGTATTTTATTTTTGCATTTAATGTTTCTATTAAACTTTTATTTGTAGGATAATCATTTAGGTCTCCCATAATAATAATTTTTGGATTGATGTCGCTTTTTAACAACGAATCAATATTTTTTCTTAACACTGATGCTACCAAAATTCTTCTATCTTCCGATTCTAATTGCCCTCCCCATCTTGATGGCCAGTGGTTTACAAAAATATGTAATGTGTCATTATAGATAGTTTTACCCTTAACATAGAGTATATCCCTTGTTTTTTTTGATGGATCAGGAAAAACAATTGGTATTGCAACATATTTTATTGGTTTGAATTTATCTTTTAAGTATAATAAAGCAACATCAATTCCTCTTTTATCGGGCGATTCTTTATGTATTATTTTGTATTTTAGTTTTGCCAATGGAGAAAACCGTACTAATCCATCTAAAACATAACGATTTTCAATTTCACATAAACCAACAATTTCAGGTGGTTCCCAACCGCCAATTGCTGTAATTACTTTAGCAATATTAGATAATTTTTTCCTATATTTTCTAAAACTCCAATACTTTGCACCATCTGGCAAAAATTCATCATCGCGTTTTAATGAATCATTATAAGTATCAAATAAGTTTTCGGCATTATAAAACATAATTCTATAATCGCCTCTTTTTTTGCTTTCGCTTAATTCAGTATTTGCTAAGTTTGTTTTTACACCTTCTGATGTTTGGCATGAGTTAAATATAACAAACCCTATTATGATTAACAATGTTGTATTTTTCATTTGTATACAATTTAATTAAAGTATTATTTTTCAACAGTACTTAATAGAATGCGTAAGCAACTATAAATAGGTTGAAGACCTAAATATTTGCCATGCTTTTTCTGCTTGTAAATGAAGCATTTTTAAGCCATTAATTATAACAGCTTTTTGATTTTCAGCCTTTTCCAAAAATAAAGTTTTATCAGGATTATATACTAAATCATAAGCAATATGATTATTCGATAAAAAAGAATAATTAATATCAGGAAAACTATTAATGCTTGGAAACATTCCCAAAGGTGTTGTATTTACTATTAATTTATATTTTTGTAATATATATTCATTTAATTCACTATAAGTTATATAGGCAGAACTTTTACTTCTTGATACAAATTTATATTTAATATTTAGTTTTTTTAATACATAAGCAACTGCTTTTGAAGCCCCTCCAGTCCCCAAAATTAAAGCATGAGTATGAATTTGCTTATTAATATAAGGTATAAGCGATTCATAAAAACCATAAAAATCAGTATTATAACCTGTTAATAAGACACTATTGCCTAATCGTTCTATTTTTATAGTGTTTACAGCCCCAATTTCTTTTGCTGAATCATCAAGTTTATCTAAATAGTTTATAATAGATTCTTTATATGGAATAGTTACATTCAGACCATACAAATTTTTATTATGTTTTACCAAATCCTTAAACTCTGAAATATTCTCAATTGGAAAATTTATATATTTTGAATCCTTAATTTTTTCAATATTAAATTTTTTATTAAAATAATTCTCAGAAAAAGAGTGAGATAACGGATATCCAATCAAACCATAAATATTCATATAAGTAGTTTTATAAAAGTTTTTCGGTATTCGCATTTATCCAATCAACTGTAATACATTCGTATACAAAAACGAGTAAGCCACATTAAATAGGTCGAAAACCTTAGCAAGAATGTTTAAAAGGTATCAGGTATAAACTTGTAGCCAATACCTTTAATTGTTTTTATGCAATCATTAGTAATTTTTTTTCTAATTTTTCTAATATGTACATCTATTGTTCGGTCGCCAACAATAACTTCGTCTCCCCAAATTGATGAAAAAATTTTTTCTCTGCTAAATACTTTATCTGGTTTAGATGCAAGTAATTTTAGCAATGCAAATTCTTTTTTAGGAAGTTCTATTTCATTTCCTTTAAATGTAACTATATGTTTTTCGGTATTAATAATTAAATCACCATTTTGAATTATATTTATATTAGTATTATCATCTATATTATTATATCTTTTTAAAATAGCTTTTATTCTACTAATTAATACTTTAGGTTTAATAGGTTTGATTATATAATCGTCAGCTCCAGCTTCAAAACCAGCTATTTGCGAATAATCTTCGCCTCGAGCAGTTAAAAATATAATTAAACTTTCCGATAATTTTTTGTTTTTTCTTAACTCTTCACAAGTTTCAATACCATCTATACCGGGCATCATTACATCTAAAATTATTAATTGTGGTATTTTTTTATTTGCGATTTTTAATGCTTTTTTACCATTTTCCGAAGTATATACCTTAAATTTTTCTTTTTTAAGATTATAGCTTAAAAACTCTAAAACATCAGTATCATCATCAACAAGAAGTATTTTTGTTTTTTCAGGTTTCATTTTTTGTTTTTTTTAATGAAAATTTAAAGACTGTTCCTTTGTTTAATTCACTAATAACTTTTATTGAACTGTTATGTCCTTCAATAATATGTTTAACTATTGATAGTCCTAAGCCTGTTCCTCCCAGTTTTTTAGAGCGGCTTTTATCTACTCTGAAAAACCTTTCGAATATTCTATTAATATATTTCTTATCAATACCTATTCCATTATCGGCAACTTCTATAACAATATCTTTATCAAGCTCATATACACGCACCTCTGTAACTCCATCTTTTATTCCATAGTTGATAGAATTTGATACAAGATTATTAATTACTTCTAATATTTTGTCTTTATCGGCATGTACTATGTAATGTTTTTTACTTTTTATAAGTTTTAAAAGTATAAATTTTTTTTGAGCATTGATTTCGGTTAATTCAAAAATATCGTCAATAAGTGATATTATATCAAAATTTGTAAAATTTAATTTGAGTTTACCTTCTTCTAATTTCGATATAGTTTCTAAATCCTCTACTATTGATATTAATCTACTTATATTTTGTTCGGCTCTATAAAGATATTTTTTGTTTATTTTTTTGTCATCTAAGCCGCCGTCAATTAATGTTGATACATATCCTTGTATATTAAAAATGGGAGTTTTAAGTTCATGCGAAATATCACCTAAAAATTCTTTACGATATATTTCATTTGCTTTAAGTAGTTCAATATTATTGAGTTGTGTTGAATCCGTCTCTTTTTCACAAAGCAACTTAGTATATAAAGAAATAAAAATTGAAGTAATAATAGTTAAAAACAATAAACACATTATTATAAAAGTATAGTAATTTAGATGAAAACTACCATAACTAATTTTATTTAGATAGTAAAAACCAACAATAAAAAACAATACAATTGTAGAGTATAATATACTGATAAGTATCTGTTTTGATGCGATATTCATTTCTTAAACTAATGTCTTCGACTAATTTTAATGTTGTTTACTTATAATATATAATAAACTGCAATCCAAAACATAGGCTTTACAGGCTATCCACGCTTGTGATTATGAAAGCTATTTTATCGTGCTACCTTGTAAGGAGGCACGATACTAATTACGTAAATAAGTAATTAACAATGAACAATGGATAATTAACAATTTTGCTTACGCTTGATAAACAGCATAATAAAAAAAACAAAAGTGTTGTTTTTATATATCGACCTACTTACGTTGTAATCAAAGTTTGACTGTGTTGTTTATCAGGTGTTTCGTAACAGGATAAAAATCAATCCTGTAAATCCTGTCAAAAAAATAAAATAATATCCAATATTAAACGTGTAGCCACAATTTAACTTTTTAACATAATCCAAATTATAAAAGGCAAATTTAACAATTCCTTAACATTAATTTAATAATTTCTAAATAAAATTATTAAACCTAGCACTTACCTTTGCAGTATATTAATTTCAAAAGACTTTTAAAACCAAAAAGTGCTTTTATTGTATTTATCAAATATATTATAAACAGGTTTATAAAACCTCAAATTTAATTTTTTTTTATGGAAACAGTATTTATTATTATGGTCGGAATTTTGTTTTTTTTAGCAATTTCTGATTTAGTCGTAGGTGTCAGCAACGATGCTGTTAATTTTTTAGTATCAGCAATTGGCTCAAAAGCAGCACCATTTATTGTTATAATGATTGTTGCAGGCTTGGGTGTATTATTCGGAGCAACATTTTCTAATGGAATGATGGAGGTTGCAAGAAAAGGTATTTTTCATCCAGAGTTTTTTACATTCAACGATATTATGATAATATTTTTAGCAGTAATGCTTACAGATATTATTTTGCTTGATTTGTTTAATACATTTGGAATGCCAACATCTACAACAGTTTCAATAGTATTTGAACTACTTGGTGCAGCAGTTGCAGTTTCATTGATTATGATTTCAAAAAACAACGAAAGTTTTGCCGAAGTAAGTAAATATATCAACTCGGCAAAGGCTCTTGCTATAATTGGAGGAATACTACTATCTGTAATAGTTGCATTTTCGGTAGGTGCAATTGTTCAGTATCTATCAAGAATTTTGTTTTCATTTAACTACCAAAATACCTATAAATATTTTGGTGCTTTGTGGGGAGGTGTTGCAATTACAGCTATTACATATTTTATTATGATAAAAGGACTTAAAGGTTCAAGTTTTGCAGGTAAAGGAACCGAAATTTATTCTTTAGTTAAAGATAATACAATTACAATTATATTATTAAGTTTTGCAAGTTGGACAGTAATTTTAGCAATTGTTCAATTTTTATTTAAAGCCAATATCTTTAAAATAATAGTAATTGTTGGAACATTTGCTTTAGCGATGGCATTTGCAGGCAACGACTTAGTAAATTTTATTGGTGTCCCTTTAGCAGGTTTTGCATCGTACCAAGACTGGGCAGCATCAGGAACTCCTGCCGATAGTTTCTTAATGGATGGATTAAGTGGCAAAGTAGGCACACCAACTCTCTACCTTTTACTTGCTGGTTTAATAATGGTTGTTACATTATTTGTATCAAAAAAAGCAAAATCGGTAACCGAAACTTCGCTAAATCTTAGCAGACAAGACGAAGGTTATGAGCGATTCGAATCATCAGTTTTATCTCGTTCAATAGTTAGAGCATCAATGAGTTTCAGCAAAACTATTGGAGTAATTGTACCAAACGGAATAAGTCGTGCAGTACAAAGTAGATTCGAGATTAAAAAAACGGATATTCCTAAAGATAAAGAGCAAGCATTTGATTTAATTAGAGCTTCAGTAAACCTAATGGTAGCAAGTATACTTATTTCTATAGGTACATCATTAAAACTACCATTATCAACAACATATGTTACTTTTATGGTTGCTATGGGTACATCTCTTGCCGATAAAGCTTGGGGACGCGAAAGTGCTGTTTACAGAGTATCAGGTGTTATATCTGTTATCGGAGGTTGGTTTGTAACCGCTTTTGTTGCATTTACAGTATCTTTGATTTTTGCATTCTTAATAAACTTAGGCGGAATAATTGCAATAGTAATAATTTTAGTATTAGCAGTTCTTGCTTTAATTCGTACAAGAAAAGTTCATGAATCAAGACAAGATAAAAAAGACAAAATTATAGAAACCGAAGTTACTCAATTTGCATCAGATAGTATTTACGAAAAATGTTCTTCTAATCTTATTAGTATATTAAGTCCGATTAGCGAGATTCACAAAAATACAATTATATATCTGTCAAAAGAAGACCGTAAAAATCTTAAATTAACTCTAAAACAAAATTCGGATATTAATATTAGAGCAAAACGTTTGAAAGATAATATATACAAAACAGTTCAAAAACTTAGGGAAGACTCTATTAATACAGGACCATATTATGTTCAGGCTTTAGATTATTTAAGAGAAATTACACATGCATTACACCATGTAGTTAATCCAAGTTTTGAGCATATTGATAATAATCACAAAGGTTTAACACAAAGTCAAACCACTGATTTAGAAAATATTTCATTAAAACTTTCAAATATTACTAACATAATTATAGAAATTATAAAAAATGAAAGTTTTGATAGAATAGATGATATTTTGGTATTACAAAAAGAATTACTGGATTATATTAATGTGAGTAGAAAAAAACATATCGAAAATATTAAAAACAATACAGTTGGAACAAGAAATAGTATTTTATATCTAAACCTATTATCTGAAAGCAAAAACATTGCTCTTTATATGATAAACCTAATAAAATCGCAAAGAGATTTTGTAATTGAACAAAAAAATTAGGCTCTTAACTGTCCACTTACTTATTGTGTATAAATTAGGTATAAAACTCTAATTACAATTTATTCTATTAGTGAAAATGAAAAAATAAGTTAGTCCAAGATGCGCGGTTTTTTTGTTATTTTACAATTCAAAAAAATCGCTAATAGTGAATTATTTAAAAGTTTTTTGATGCAGTAAAATAGCAAAACCTGTGCAGAGCGAAGTCGAAATACAAACAAGTAGATTGGATTAAGTTATTTTTGATTTTTTCACTTAGATAGTCTAACAAAAGTTTTTCAATATATATATTGTTAATTCACATATTGTTAGAATGTTAATAGAATGCGTAAGCAACATTAAATAGATAGAAAACCTTAATTATAGCCAAAGTAATAATACTTTGGCTATTTTATTGTTGCAGTATTTGTATTTTATATTTATTATTGTTTCTGCTTACAAAGGCTTAAATAAGTAGTCTTACAAAAGTTTTTCGACATTTGTTTTCATACAATTAGCTATATGACAAAAGTTTGTAAAAATGCGTAAGCCATATTAAATCAGAACTCACAAAAAGCGTCAAATTGAACAAAAACAATGGCAAATTAAAAT
>JAOZVK010000329.1 GCA_029938185.1 Bacteroidales bacterium
AGATTATAAATTCTGCATTTGTCATAGTTTTATTTTTTATACGCAATTAACCATAACGGATATGTGCCTTGTGGCGTTTTGTTTTTGGTGTTTTTTTTAGGTGCGAAGCACCAAAAAAACACCAAAAACAAAATGACAACAAGCACAATGTTATGTTTCTATTCATCGTCCATTTGTTTAATTATCTCCATTGTTTCTATTGATACAGTTGTTATTTTTCCGATTAAATCAATTACTTGTGTTTTGTAATCGACAAATTTATAATTATTAAAATTATCATTTAAAATTTGTTTATCTGGATATTTTTTTAATACATTTTTGCTGTATTCTTTTTCCTTGTATTGATTTAATATCCATTCAATTGCGGAACGATTTCCAAATCTATATTCAAAAGCATATTCTGGTATTCCTTTTATTGTAGTGTTTTCATCAAGAATAATATCATTGTTTATTTTATCCTTTCTTAGTTTTGTTTTTGGATTTGTTTTTGGATTTTCATTTTCTACAATTTGAAGTTTATAGGGTTTTGCGTTTTCATAATCAATATGTAAATCCATAAGTTCTTTACCCCAATTAGCCCACTTAAAAAAGTCTTTAAAAAATGGTAAACGAGGAAATTCTCGTTTTAAATTCAGTTTATATTTTTCTCTGTATTTTGGGTTGTGTAAAACAGCATAAGTGTAATAGAAAATTTTTTCTTTTGTTATTTCTTTATTGCCATATTGTTCTGTAAATTGTTTTAATCCCCATTCCGAAATGTTATCAATGCGTTTGTCAGATTTATCAAAACGGTAAAGAGGAAAACAAACTGTTCTTTGCAGAAAATCAAGACTGACAACTTTATTTGCAGATAAACATTGAATTTCATTTGTTAATGTTGATATTGTTATTATCTTATTTTCAGTATTTTCGGTAGGGAAAAAGTCCGACAACTGCCCCCTAATGTCAATTGGTATATAATCAAAATATATGTATTTTTTGATAAACGGTCTGTATTGAGAATGACGAAAATATTTTTTGTCAAATTTCCCTGTCCTATGTTTTAATAGCTTATCTCTAAACAATCTTCCACTCCATTTAATAGTAGGCGGATTTGAAAAGACAAAGTTATTTGCCATTTTCATCAACTCTTTATGTTTTTTGTTTGTATGACCGTGTTCGGTAAACTCTGTTATCCACTTTTTAACAACCAAGTTATACTCTTTATAAAAATATTTAATTTTATTTGATAGTTGTGTTTTATCAAAATCAATAGTCCAATCATCTCGGCTTGTATTTACGCCATTTGAATATTTAAAAAATAAAACATTTTCATTTTTTATTGTATTTGATAATTTATTTTGCTTATCAACAAGTGGTAATAATGTATCAAAGTCATTATTTGCAATGTCTAACCAATTATTTTTTTTATCAGGGACAATACTTTCAAAAGGTATTTTTCTAAAATTTGTTGAGTTTAAATAATTTAATTTATCTTTTGCTTTTCCCTCTTTAAAAATGCTTGTATAAAAAATTCGAGCTTTATCTTTTTGAATTAAGTTATTTTTTAAATCAAATTCTTCTTTTTTTACAAAGAATGCTATTGCAACACCTGTCATTATTCCAAAAACATTACCTCCCGCTTGTTCTTTTCTTGAACGTATATCTCCGTTCAAATCAACGAGATAAATGTAATCAAATTCTTTTTCTACCGATTTTCTAAAACCATCGAAAGTTCTGCTTTCTATAAACGAACGATTTGTAATAAATGCTATAATTCCATTGCTGTTAATTCTGTTTGTTGCCCAACGGTAAAATCTGGCATACATATCATAAACTTTGCTTTTTTGGGCTGTGCTGTTTTTTACATAAGTATCTTTAATTTGTTTGTCTATTATCGGATATTCACGATTTTTGTTATTATCATTTTCGTTCATTTGATTGGCATTATAGGGAGGATTTCCTATAACTACCGAAATTTTTTCTTTATTTTGTTTTTCTATTCTTTTTAGGTTTTCTGTTGTCATTGCAAACATTGTTTGTTGTTTACCTATGTATGCAAAACCCAGATTATCAAGTGTATCAACAAAAACGATATTTTCAAAAGGTTCATATTTATTCATTTTTTGTTGATAGGTAAATTCTATATTAAGATTTGCAATATAGTAGGGCAGGATAGCAAGTTCGTTACAATGAATTTCATTTTTGTATTTATTTTCTAAGTATTTCGGTGGGATATATTCAATAATTTCAGTTATAAATGTCCCTGTTCCTGTTGCAGGGTCAAGTATTTGCACATTTTTATCTCGAAATGATTTACTGAAATATTTACCAAGTAAATAGTCGGTGCTTTCTACCATGAATTTCACTATTTCATTTGGTGTATATACAACACCAAGTAAATCCGCACCTTTTGGATTGTATGCCTTGTAAAAGTTTTCGTAAACTATTTTTAAAAATTTTTGTTTATTGTGGTGATTATCAATATTTGCAGCTTCTTTTTTTATTGTTTTATAATAGTTATCTACGCTTGCCAGTGTATCTCTGCGTATTGCTCCTGTAAAAAATGTATTTATTACAATTTCTAATTCTCTTGCAATATTGTTTTCTCGATGGAAATGGCTGTCTCCAAAAACGGTATCAAATATTTCGGCTGTTAATATGTGTTGAATTAACATTTCACGAATATCAAATTCCGAAATTTGCGGATTTATACTTGTTTTACAAATATTCCAAAATTTTTCTCGTTGCACTCTAAAATCAGGATTTATTTCTGCTTGCTTGGCAATCATTTTTCGCAGTGCTTCAATAATATCAGGAATATCGTCTTTAAATTTCTCAACAGCTTTGTTAAATTCATTTATTTCAGGTCGTTCATATTCTACAAATGCAGTAAGGATGCGATGCAAAAAGTCAGAGTTTTGCATTTTTCCCCTTAATACTTCTTCTCCTTTTTGTATTAAAACAATTTCTTCGGTATTTTCAAAAAGTATATTAAATGTTGGGTATCCAATTTCAATTTTTCTCTCAATTTCTTTATCTAAATTGTCTTTTGTATCTTTACTTTCATAATGCCCGTAAGCTATTTGCATAGCGTTATTTATTGTTCCGTCAGGTCGTTTTGTTGAATTTTTTAATTGTAATTCATCAATAAGTATTAAGTTTCTATGCAAACAATATTCTTCTAATAAGTTAGCAAATGCACGTCTGATACTACTTTCATTTCGTGTTCCGCCAAATCTTTTATATTGGTCGAGTTTTCTGTAATAATTATTTATTGCTTGTTTATACATATTTTTTTATTTAGTCTGCAAAGATACATTTTTTTAGGTTTCGATTGTTGATTTTGCAGTGAAACATAACGGATATGTGCTGGTGGCGTTTTATTTTGTTGTTTCTATTTTCATTTTATTGATTATTTCTATTGTTTTAATTGATACTGTTGAAATCCGTTTAATTAAGTCAATTATTTGCTCTTTGTAATCTGCAAATTTATATGTGTTAAATTTTTTGTTTAGTATTTGTTTGTCAGGATATTTTGCAAGTGTATTTTTACTGTATTTTTTTTCTTTGTATTGATTTAATATCCATTCTATTGCTGAACGATTACCAAGTTTGTATTCGAAAATTTCTTTTGGTATATTTGTTATAGTTGTGTTTTCATCTAAAATAATATGTTTACTTACCTTATCTATTTTTAGTTTTGAAATAGGGTCTTTTTGTGGATTTTTATTTTCTTTTATTGTTATGTCATAAGGTTTTATGTTTTCAAAATTAATATGTAAATTCATAAGTTCTTTACCCCAATTTACCCAGTTATATAAATTATCGTATAACGGTAAGCGAGGAAATTCACGTTTCAAATTAAGTTCGTATTTTTCACGATATTTTGGATTGTGTAATACAGCATAAATGTAGTAAAAAATATCTTCTTTTTTAATTTTATCATCTTTGTAATTTTCAGTAAATTGTTTTAAACCCCAGTCTGTTATGTTATCAATACGGTTACCGGAAATGTCGTATCTGTATAATGGGAAACAACTGCCGCCACGAGCACAAATATTAAAATCAACTACTGTATTGCTTGATAATATAACAATATCGGTTTGTTGATTTGAGGCAAAACAAATCATTTTATTATCTGTTTTACTCGTAGGAAATATCTCTTTTTGCTGAGCAATTACGTCAATTGGTATATAATCCAAATATATTAATTTTCTTGTATATGGTCTGTATAATGATTTTCGTATTTTATTACTGTCAAAATTTCCTTTTTTCGATTTTCTTAACTTATCTCGTTTTATCATCTTGCTCCATTTGATTAAATTTTGCTTATGTAAGAAATCGTCTATAACAGGATTGCTTTCTGCTTTAATATCAATATAATTTGTATCTTTTTTAAACTTTATCCACTGTTCCATTTTTGAATTGTATTCGTCCATGAAAAACTGTGATTTTTCTTTTAAGTTTTCAATATCAAAATCATATACCCACTCATCTCTGGCGGTGTTTACTCCATTGGAAACAAGTTTGAAAATAGCTGTTTCTTTATGTTTCTCTTTTGTAAATCTTGTATTATTATCGGATAAAGGTATCAGTTCGGCAAAATCATTATCTGATAAATCTAACCAATTATTTTTATTATCAGGCACAATACTTTCAAAAGGAATTTGCTTAAAATGTGTTGAGTTTAAATAGCTTAGTTTGTCTTTTGCTTTACCTTCCTTAAAAATACTTGTATATTTAATTTTTGCATTTTCTTTTGGTAATTTTTTATTGTTCAAATCAAATTCTTCTTTTTTTACAAAAAATGCAATTGTTACACCTGTCATTATTCCAAAAACATTTCCTTGTGCTTGTTCTTTTTTGGCTCTTATGTCGCCGTTTAAATCTACAATGTATATGTAATCAAATTCTTTTTCAACAGTTTTTCTAAAACCGTCAAATGTTCGACTGTCGAGAAAGTTTCTGTTAGTGATAAAAGCAATAATTCCGTTTTTATCAATTCTGTTTGATGCCCAACGATAAAATCGGGCATACATATCATAAACTTTACTTTTTTGTGCGGTGCTGTTTTTTACATAAGTTTGTTTTATTTCTTTATCTATTTGCACATAAGGTCTGTTTTTATTATTGTCATTTTCGTTCATTTGATTTGCATTATATGGCGGATTACCTATAATGACAGAAATTTTTCCCTTGTTTTGTTTTTTGATACGTTCCAAATTTTCTGATGTCATTGCAAACATACTTTGTTGTTTTTCTGAGTATGCAAAACCAAGATTATCAAGAGTATCTACAAATACGATATTATCAAAAGTTTCGTATTTTTTCATTTTTTGCTGATATGTATATTCAATATTCAGATTAGCAATATAGTAAGGCAGGATAGCGAGTTCGTTACAATGGATTTCATTTTTAAACTTGTATTTTAAATATTTGGGTGGAATATACTCAATAATTTCGGTTATAAATGTTCCTGTTCCTGTGGCAGGGTCAAGTATTTGAACATTTTTATCACTCAATGATTTTGAAAAATGTTTTTCTGTTAAATAATCTGTGCTTTCTACCATAAAACGCACTATTTCATTTGGCGTGTAAACAACACCAAGTAAATCAGCACCTTTGGGATTGTATGCCTTGTAAAAATTTTCGTAAATTACTTTTAGAAATTTTTGTTTATTATGATGATTATCAATATTAGACGCTTCCTTTTTTATTGTTTTATAATAATTATCTATTGTTTCGAGTGTATTTCTGCGTATTTCTCCGACAAAAAATGTATTTATCACAATTTCTAATTCTCTCGCAATATTATTTTCTCTGTGAAAATGACTATCGCCAAAAACAGTATCAAATATTTCTGCTGTTAATATGTGTTGTATTAACATTTCTCGTATATCGAAAGCTGAAATATTAGGGTTTATACTTGTTTTACATATATTCCAAAACTTTTCACGTTGCACCCTGAAATTTGGATTTATTTCTGCTTGTTCTGCAATCATTTTACGCAGTGCTTCTACAATATCCGGTATATCTTCTTTAAATTTTTCAACGGCTTTATTAAATTCGTTTATTTCGGGTCTTTCGTATTCAACAAATGCAGTAAGAATGCGATGTAAGAAATCCGCATTTTGCATTTTTCCCCTTAATACTTCTTCGTCTTTTTGGATTAAAATAATTTCTTCGGAATTTTCAAAAAGAATGTTAAATGTGGGGTAGCCAATTTTTATTTTTTTTTCAATTTCTTTGTCTAAATCGTCTTTTGTATCTTTACTTTCATAATGACCATAAGCAATTTGCATTGCATTATTTATTGTTCCGTCGGGTCTTTTTGCAGAGTTCTTTAATTGTAATTCATCAATAAGAATTAAATTTTTAGATAAACAATACTCTTCTAATAGATTTGCAAAAGCTCTACGAATACTGCTTTCATTTCGTGTTCCGCCAAATCTTTTATATTGGTCGAGTTTTCTGTAATAATTATTTATTGCTTGTTTATACATATTTTTTTATTTAGTCTGCAAAGATACATTTTTTTAGGTTTCGATTGTTGATTTTGCAGTGAAACATAACGGAAATG
>JAOZVK010000330.1 GCA_029938185.1 Bacteroidales bacterium
ATTCAATGGTACAATTATTCAATGGTACAATTATTCAATGGTACAATGGTACAATTATTCAATGATACAATGGTACAATACTTTGATTAATAATTGATAACAGTTTGTTAATGTCGGGAATATTTGAGTGGTTTTTGAAGCCGTTAAAGGTTAAAATAACAAGTGCAAATGGTTAATTATTATTTGTGATTTGCCTTATAACTTGCTATCAAAAATATTTTTTGTGAAAGCAATATTTGTGACAGTATATCATTTGTAAGGTAATATACAATAGGTAAAAAACCTTAAATTGTGGGATATACTGGATTCGAACCAGTGACTTCCACCCTGTCAAGGTGACACTCTAAACCAACTGAGTTAATATCCCTTATTTTATATACAAAAGTATAATTAAAAATTGTTTATTCAAAATTTTTTTTTGCTCTTGGGTAATTCTCGATTAATAATTAGCCCAAATGCTTATCCGCTTGTATCCCCAAATAATTTAATCTCAACAAATATTATTATTATGCATAAGCAACATAAAAGGCTCGAAGAGCCAAAATATTATATTTTAGATTCA
The DNA here is from genome assembly GCA_029938185.1 of Bacteroidales bacterium. Lineage (GTDB taxonomy): Bacteria > Bacteroidota > Bacteroidia > Bacteroidales > JAOZVK01 > JAOZVK01. The sequence continues at coordinate 563 of JAOZVK010000330.1, forward strand.
AAAAAATTACTTCTTGCAATAATTTCATTTTGAACATCAGGTGTAAGGTCATTAAAATATGCCGAATAGCCCGAAACCCTAACTAATAGATTTGGGTATAATTCGGGAACTTGTTGTGCTTTAATAAGAATTTCTGGATCTAATACATTTATTTGAACTTGCATTCCATCGCGTTTAAAAAAAGTTGTAATAAGACTTTTAACTGCTTTTTTTCCAATATCTCTGGCAAGTGTATTTTTATCAAATTTCACATTAAGATTTACACCATTTGCAAATTTAGTGTAATCTATTCTATTTAAGGAATTAAACATTGCAGTAGGTCCATTTTTATCAGCACCATTTGTAGGAGCAATTCCAGACGAAAACGAAACTCCTTTTTTTCTACCACTAGGTAAAGCTCCAGTTATTTTACCAAAATAGTAATGTGTAGTCATTGAATATATGCCTGTTACATATTTACCACCTCTGTAATTAGTAAATTCTGACACAAATTTATTAAATATTCCGGCAACATACATTATCATATTATCAACTTCAGGAATATCATTACCAAATTTTGGTATTTGCAAAAGTTTTTTTCTTAGTTTTTCATCTTTAAAGTTTAGTTTTAGTTCAGCTAAAAGTTCATTATATCCTATAAAAGCATCATCGAAAACAGCTTTTTTGATAGCATATAGCGAGTCTCCAATATCAACAGCACCAACGCACTGAACGCCCGACAAATTATAAACAGCCCCACCTGCTACCGAACATGTCCCCGATTCTATACACCCATCAATATAAGTGCTTGATAATGGTGTTGGATGAAATTTATGATTTGCTTTTTCAATTGAATGTAAGTCAGCAATTAAACGTTTAATCTGTGATTTTAAGTTTTTTTCAAAAGCTTGTGTAAATTCAGAAAATGTTTTATATTTATTTTTTGAATATAATGTTTTTTCAAAAACTGATGCTAAGTTAAATAAAGCTGCATCAGTAGATGCAAAACTTTTTCCGGGTACCGTTGGCTCAACACAGCCAACAGGTGTATATCCGTGTACATCAGCATCAGAGTAGCCTTGCTCTAACATTGTTTTTATAATAATTTCGTCATTATATAGTGCAGGAGCTCCATTTCCTGATGCTAAAACACTAAATATTTTTTCTAAATATTTGCTTGGAGAATCTTTGTGAATCCTTGCATGGAAGTTTGGTTGTCTTAGTTCTAATTCTTCCATTATTTCCAAAAATATATAAGTCAATTCGTTTGTTTCATCTTCTTGGTCTGAATTTTTTCCTCCTACACATATAACTTGTCCGTTCATCAAGCCTCCATGTACCTCAGTAATTTGATTTGAAAAAATAGGAATAAGCTCCGAAAATTTAATACAAAAAGCCGAAATTAGTTCTTTAGCTTCATTTCTATTTAGTTTCCCCAAAGAAATATCATTTTCATAAAATTCTAATAGATATTGATCCATACGTCCCGGAGTGATTCCATTGTCAAGACTTTCGAGATTTATTGCAACTTGAACAAAAAATATTGATTGTAGTGCTTCTTGAAGATTTTTTGCTGGATTTAGTGGCACATTTTTACAAACTTCCGCAATTTTATGTAGTTCTTTTTTTCTTTTTGTATCTTTTTCAATATTTGCAAGTTTTAGAGCTTCTTCTGAATATCTGTTTGCTAAATCAACAAGTGAGTTGTTTGTTATTTTAACAGCTTCGTAGAAATTCCATTCGTTGCTGTCTTTTAAACATTTTGATTGTAATTGATTGGTATCTTCTATAATTCCAGAAATACCTTTTTGTATTAATTTTTGGTAATTAGGAGCAAAGTGTGCAATTCCCCCAGTTTCATTTATAACATATTCTTTGGCTTTTAACTGACTTTTTAAAAATTTTAGTTTATTACCAAAACCTTTGAATGCTTTTACAGCCAGAAAACGTGTCATCCAAAATGGAAATATTCTGAGTAATTTATTTCTTTCTTTTTTAGAAATTGCCATAGGGTTTATTTTGCGAGAGGTAAATTTAAATAGATCTTGCATTACAGCCACTCCATGCAATTCGGGGTATATTGAACCACCAACTCGTTTCGAACTATAATTCCCAACAATTAATTCATCTGGATAAATCGTGATTGTTTTCTCATTCATTAAGGTTGCCATAACTTCAGCCATCTGAATATCAACAGCTTTTTTTTTGTTCTTTTTTGCCTTGAAATACTTAGTCCAGATTAAAGCTCTTTCAGTACAAATTGAATGTTTGGAACTTAGTACTGCATTTTTCAATCTTATTATTCTATCTGTTTGCTTACTGTTCGGATTATTAGTCATATGTAACCGTGTTTATGCCATGTTCAATAAAATAGGATTTTATAGTTTTAATTTTGTCAGTAGTATAAATATTTGATTTAAATATTTTTGCTTTATAATCAATACGTATTGCTTTTGAATTTCCCATACTATGATATGGTAACAAATGCACTGATTTGTGTCCATATTTAAGCAAAAAATTACAAATAGCTTTTATATCTTTTTCTTTGTCATTAATATTAGGAATTAAAGGAACACGGGCTTGTATATATTTAAAAATTTTATTTAATTTTATAAAATTATCTAATATTTTATTATTATATACACCTGTATATTCTTTATGTAAATCATTGTTTATGTGCTTTATATCAAAATAAATCATATCAATATAAGGAAGTATTTTTTTAGTTTTTTCAAAATCAAAAAAACCACTTGTTTCAAAATTGATATGTATATTTTTGTTTTTTAGCTTTTTAAGTAAATCTTCAATCTGTTCGTAAAATAGAAATGGTTCTCCTCCCGAAAATGTAACACCTCCACCAGAATCTTCATAAAAATCAAAATCTTTTAATATTTCGTTTATAAGTTCTTCTTTATTTAGTTTTTTACCAATAATTCTGCGAGCATCGTTTTCACATACTTTAACACATTTTTTACATAATATACACGATTGACTATCACTTATTTTTGTAGTATTATCTACACTATTACTTGGACATATAGCAATACATTTTTTACAATCAGAACAATTTTCGTAATAATATGCAATTTCGGGTTTAATTTTATGTGATTCAGGATTCTGACACCATCTGCATCTCAAAGGACAACCTTTTAGAAATACAAGTGTTCTAATACCAGGTCCATCATGTATTGAAAACCTTTGAATATCGAACACATATAAATTATTATTTTTCATAAAAATACTCAAAAAAAAAAAAGCACCTTGTTAGTGTATATACCTGATTAATAGTTGTATGCAGAGATTTTTAATAGGTCGAAGACCTTACTTATAAACAGGGCGGTAAAACTTAACAGTTCCGCTTGTCATAGTATTTATGCTGAAATCTCCAATACCAACCTTTCTACCAGAATATCCAGTATTTTGTTCCGCTACTTTGTAAACACCCTTTGATATAACTTTATATACAATTGCAGTATGATGTTTCATTTGTTGAGTATAAGTAGTATTACCAACTTTATATTTAGTTTTTACATTTTTGTATTGAATAATGTCTCCTGGATAAATTACATCTTTTTTTGGATTTACTAACTTTCCAAATACATACTTACCATTCCAGTTTGCATTATGCATTGTTAAAGCTCTATTTGCTAAATCCCAACATTCGCCTCTATCAACTTTTTTTCCAATTACTGTATTTATATATTTAATAACTTTAGAATTTAGTTTTGGAGTATTTTTGGGAACATTAGTAACAGTTTTTGTCGTTTTACATGAAATACTTATCAAAATAATACTTAATATTAATATACATTTTATTTTAGGCATAATATTATATTTTAGATTCAAAAAATAAGATTAAGGTCTTCGACCTATTTAAGGTGGCTTACGCTTTTTTATAAATTGCTATCATGCAATTAATTGTACAAAAACAAATGCTGAAAAACTTTTGTAAGACTACTTATTTATATTTTTATATTATTGGTATTCCAAAAAAAGATTTTTGCATTTCTTTGAAATCCTGTAATCTTTAAGGTCTTTGACCTATTTGATGTTGCTTACGCATTTTATTAATATGCAATATTGCTTTCAAAATATCCTATTACACATTCTTTTCCTTGTATATTCATACTACACCAATCAACATCATCAGGTATGTGTTTGGGATGATAAAATTCTGATTTTGGTGGAAAACCAACTTTTGTATATTGTTTAATTATTTGTTCTGCTGTTGCTTGTGATTCTGTTTTATTACAAACTGCGGAAAGTCTTTCAATTGCAAGAGCTAACAGGTTCTCATTTTCCCAATCTTTAAAACTTTGTCCTTGATTTCTGTCAAAATTTCTAAAACTAAGTACAATATAGGGTTCTCGTTGTCCTGCTCTTAGTTCTAAATTTTTTAAATCACGTTTAAAAGATGAAGTCTTCCTACTATTAAATTTGTTTTTCCTACTCATAGATAATTTTATTTAGATTATCATTAAAGTATGGAATGGCTCCATATTTACCTCCCCAGTAATTTTTATCAAATGCTGATTTATTTCTAACTTTTTCAGTCTTAAAATCACCTAATGAAAATAACTCTGATGCTCCAAATTGATTTTTTTCTATAAACAAAATTTGGTCTCTTCTAAATAACTCTTTTCTAAGCAATGAAATATCATGGACTGCACAAATTAATTGTGCATTTTGTTTATTATTTTGATGAAAAAAGCCAATAAGTTTTAATACTAATAGACTATGAAGCCTTGCATCTAACTCATCTATTACTAATATTTTACTGTTTTTCAAAGTATCGTAGAATGGTCCTAATAAATACAATAATTTTTTAGTTCCTTCTGATTCTTGTTTGTCAAAATCAAATTCCACTGTATCAACTAAGACATTATTTTCATCATATTTTCTGTGATACGTTATAATTCGGTCTCTTTTGGCTTGCTTTGCCTGTATTTTTTGAATACTTGTAAATAAATTAATAACCTCTTCATCTTTTCCCTTTTCTCTTAAAATATCAATATCAATATTATTTACATCTTCCTCGGTTGTTTTTATATTTGATATTTCGAGGTACTCAACAAAATGACTAAGCCAATTATTAAAGTCTTTATCTGATTTTAATTTGTCTATTGTATATCTTTTGTGTCCTCTATCGTGTATGCCATTTATGAGATTTAATTTTTTAAACCAACTAACAATCTCAGATGAAATATCTTTACCTAAGGTGGCAAGCATTGAAATAAAAAGTACATTTTCTTTAACATCTGTATCTCTGCCTATTCCTTCTTTAAAAGAGCTTTTGTTTATCTCAATTTTCGTTCCTTCTCTTTTAAACAAGTAAACTTCTCTACTCGTTGTATGGAATAACCATTCTGAAACAATATTTTCATGGTCAATTTCAAATCCATACCTATACCTAATATCGTTATGAATAAATATTATCTCAAAGAAACTCGACTCTTTTTCTGATTTAGAACTTAATAGAAATTTCTCTAATGGAAATTTTCTATCAGTATTCTCAATTAAAGCATCTCTAAATGAATTCAAAATCGTAGATTTCATAAAACTTATGGCATCAAGTAGGTTGCTCTTTCCACTTGCATTATTACCATAAATTATAGAACTCTTTAAGATATTGTATTTATTATCAATGGGAATTACGTGAGTTTCCTGATGCTCTTTAAATGATTTTGCTGCAATCATCGAAAGAGTTGTCAATTCCTTAAAGGAAAGAAAGTTTTCTATACTAAATTCAACAATCATGTCATTATAATTTTATGTAAATATCTCTGCAAATATACAACAAAACGCAAAATTTGCAACAATGTTTCAAATTATAAATTTAAATCTTCTGTATTTTTAGTTTTATAAAGTACAAAATAGTAATTTTTAAATACTTCCTTTTAATCAATTTCCATAAAACTTTTATTAGACTACGGCTACACGTATAAAAATTAATAAACTACAACAATATTATTAGTTCTAATTTTATTCTTTTTTT
>JAOZVK010000029.1 GCA_029938185.1 Bacteroidales bacterium
ATAGATGATTCTGTTTCTTAACTAATTTTATGTGTTTTTGTGCAACATTTAAGTATTTTCATTTGAATGTTAATTTAAATAAGTTTAGATTTTTTTAATAAAAGATAATAATTAACTTCAATTATAATATTAAAAACTTAAATTGCAAAATTTATTATTTTTTTTTAACTTCGTAAAGTAGAAATAATCATAAAAAATTTAAAGCTGGCAAAAGAAAAGGAAAAACTCCTATGGAAATTGCAACAAATTCTATTCAAAATGAAGATTGGAAAGAATTGTTAATGAAAAAAATAAACTTGAGTTAAAAAATAAAATCAAGTTTCTTGAATTTTTTTATATTTATTTTTTTTTCTATTTTGGCAACATGTTATGGCTATGCCTTTTTTTGAAAAAAAGTGTAAACTACTTTTTATTGTTTATGAAAATTGCCGAAATATGTAAACAAAATTTAAAAAATATAATTATAAACTTATTTTTTATAAAATAAATAAATGTTTAAATAATAGAATATCAATAAAATAGCAATATAGTAAAAAAAAAAAATATATTTTATGCAAAATATATTGAAAAAATATTGTCATCAATAAAATATCTTATACCTTTGCGAACCTAAAATTTATTAAAATATATTTAACAATTTATAGTTTTTATGCCTACAATTCAACAATTAGTAAGAAAAGGAAGGAAAAGGAAACAGGAAAAAAGTAAAGCTCCTGCTTTAGATTCATGTCCTCAAAAACGAGGGGTTTGTGTAAGAGTATATACAACTACTCCAAAGAAGCCTAATTCAGCAATGAGAAAAGTAGCAAGAGTAAGATTAACTAATGGAAAAGAAGTTAATGCATATATTCCTGGAGAAGGACACAATTTACAAGAACACTCAATTGTATTAATCAGAGGAGGAAGAGTAAAAGATTTGCCAGGAGTAAGATACCATTTAATAAGAGGTGCTCTTGATACAACAGGTGTTGAAGGAAGAACACAACGGCGTTCAAAATACGGTACTAAAAAACCAAAAGTGAAAAAAAAATAGTTTGAAATCATTGAATTGAAATTAAAATGAGAAAAACAAAACCAAAAAAGAGAAGACTTTTACCAGATCCAAAGTTTAATGATACTTTAGCTACTAGATTTGTAAATGATTTAATGCTTGATGGAAAAAAGCATAAATCATACAAAATTTTCTATGATGCATTAGAAATTGTGAAAGTTAAAACTGAAAAATCAGGGAAAACACCACTAGAAGTTTGGAAAAAAGCTTTAGAAAACATAACACCTTCTGTTGAAGTTAAAAGTAGAAGAGTTGGTGGAGCAACATTTCAAGTTCCAATGGAGATAAGACCTAGTAGAAAAGTATCTATCAGTATCAAAAATATGATAAAGTTTGCTAGGAAAAGAAGTGGAAGGTCAATGGCCGAAAAATTAAGTGCAGAGATTGTTGCTGCATTTAATGATGAAGGTGGAGCATTCAAAAGAAAAGAAGATATTCATAAAATGGCAGATGCAAACAAAGCTTTTGCACATTTTAGATTTTAATTAAGTTATAGTGAGTACCCATGCAAAAGTATTATCTAAATTTGTATAGGTTTCTTTTAGATTTATAATTAATTTAATCATTCGTAAGCAACTAAAACAGGTCGAAGACCTTGTACTATTTTATAGTAATGACTCAAGAATTAAAAAATACTAGAAATATAGGTATTATGGCTCATATAGATGCCGGTAAAACTACAACTACTGAACGTATATTGTACTATACTGGTATTACCCATAGAATTGGAGAAGTTCATGATGGAGCTGCTACAATGGATTGGATGATACAAGAGCAAGAAAGAGGAATTACTATTACATCAGCTGCAACAACTACATATTGGAATCATAAAGACAAGGATTTTAAAATAAATATTATTGATACTCCAGGACATGTCGATTTTACAGTAGAAGTAGAAAGATCGCTTAGAGTTCTTGATGGTGCTGTAGCAGTTTTTTGTGCAGTAGGAGGGGTTGAGCCTCAATCTGAGACAGTTTGGAGACAAGCCGATAAATACAATGTACCACGTATAGCATTTGTAAATAAAATGGATAGAGTTGGTGCCGATTTTTTCCGTGTTGTAAACGAAATAAAAGAAAAACTCGGAGCAAAAGCAGTACCATTTCAAATACCAATTGGTTCTGAAGAAGATTTTATTGGCGTAATCGATTTGATTGAGCGTGAAGCTATAATTTGGACTGAAGACGATGAGAAGGGCGTAAATTTTGAATATAAACCAATTCCAGACAATTTAGTAGACTTAGCAGAAGAATGGAGAGAATATTTGGTTGAAACTGTAGTTGAGTCTGATGATGAGTTACTTGAACGTTTTCTTGAAGATGGAGATTCTATAACAACTGATGAGTTTTTTCAAGCAGCCCGAAAAGAAGTTATAAATTTGAATATTGTTCCTGTAATGTGTGGTTCAGCATTCAAAAACAAAGGGATACAAAATTTATTAGATACAATTGTACTATTATTACCAAGCCCAGTGGATATTGGCGCAATAAAGGGAATTGTACCTAATAACAAAAAAGAAATTGAAAGATTGCCTAATCCAAATGAACCACTTACAGCTTTAGCTTTTAAAATAGCAGTGGATTCATTTGTAGGGAAGCTTGCATATCTAAGAGTATACTCTGGAACAATTAAATCGGGAGAATTTGTTTACAATCCTAGAACAAAAAAAAATACAAGAATATCACGGATATATCAAATGCATGCAAATAAGCAAAAAGCTCTGAATGTTATTGAGGCAGGAGATATTTGTGCAGTTGTAGGATTAAATGATATAAGAACAGGAGATACATTATCTGATAAAGCCAAGCCGGTCATATTAGAATCAATGATATTTCCCGAGCCTGTAATTGGTGTTGCAGTTGAACCCAGAACACAAAAAGATATTGATAAATTAGCAATTGCACTAAACAAATTATCTGAAGAAGATCCGACATTTGTAGTTAATGTTGATAATGATAGTGGACAAACAATTATTAGTGGGATGGGCGAACTTCATCTTGAGATTCTTATTGATAGACTAAAAAGAGAATTCAATATTGAATGTAATCAAGGTGTTCCTCATGTAACATACAAAGAAGCTATAACAAAAATAGTTAAGCATAATCAAGTATTTAAAAAGCAAACTGGGGGAAAAGGCAAATATGCTGATATTTCTGTAGTGTTATCACCTACTGATGAAACTGAAAAAGGATTACAATTTATTGACAAAACAAAAGGTGGAGTAATACCAAAAGAATTTATACTCGCAATAAAAAAAGGATTTAAACAAGCTATGTTAAATGGTCCCTTAGCTGGTTTTCAAATGCATAGTGTTAAAGTTGAGTTGATTGATGGAAATTACCATAATGTAGATTCCGATTCATTGTCTTTTGAAATAGCAGCTAAATTAGCATTTAAAGAAGCTACTCTTAAAGCAGCCCCTATATTACTGGAGCCTATTATGTCAGCAGAAATACTAACACCTGAAGAATATATGGGCGATGTTGTTTCTGATTTAAATAGAAGAAGGGCGCAAATTGAAGGTATGGATGAAAAAACAGGAGTCAAAGTTATTAAATCAAAAGTACCTTTATCCGAAAAATTTGGATATGTTACAACATTAAGAACAATTACTTCTGGTAGAGGATCTCATTCAATGGAATTTTCTCATTATGACGTAGTTCCTGCTAATATTTCAAAAAAAGTTATTGATAATATAAAAGGTGTATTTTGTTTCTAAAAATATAATACAACATAATTAAGCTAATATGAGTCAAAAGATTCGAATAAAATTAAAATCATACGATCATAATTTGGTAGACAATTCTGCTGAAAAGATTGTGAAAACTGTAAAATCTACAGGTGCTGTAGTTAATGGTCCAATACCGTTACCTACACATAAAAGAATATTTACTGTACTAAAATCACCATTTGTAAATAAAAAAGCCAGAGAGCAATTTCAATTGTCATCTTTTAAGAGGTTAATTGATATATATAGTTCAACACCAAAAACTATTGATGCTCTTATGAAATTAGAATTACCTAGTGGTGTAGAAGTCGAAATTAAAGTTTAAAAATAAGAAAATGCCTGGATTAATTGGAAAAAAAATCGGAATGACTTCCGTTTTCAGTACCGATGGAAAAAATATTCCATGTACTGTTTTAGAAGTAGGTCCTTGTATAGTAAGCCAGATTAAGACAAAAGAAAAAGAAGGCTATAATTCTATTCAATTATCTTATGATGAGAAGAAAGAAAAAAGAACCAATAAACCTGAAATAGGTCATTTCAAAAAAGCAAAAACAACACCAAAAAAGAAAGTTGTTGAATTTGAAGAAAATGTTGATGATTGGAATCTTGGTGACATTATTACTGTCGATTACTTTAGTGATGATACATGGGTAGATGTTTCTGGAATATCAAAGGGTAAAGGTTTTCAGGGAGTTGTCAAAAGACATGGTTTTCATGGTGTAGGTGGTCAAACTCATGGACAACATAATAGAAATAGAGCACCTGGGTCTATTGGCGCATCATCATATCCTTCAAGAGTTTTTAAAGGAATGAGAATGGCAGGACAAACAGGTAATAAAAAGGTGAAAATCTTAAACCTTAAAATTGTTAAATTAATACTGGAAAAAAACCTTATGGTATTAAAAGGTTCTGTACCCGGAGCAAAAGGATCATATTTAATTATTGAAAAGTAATGGAACTATCAGTTTATAATACAACGGGAGAAGATACTGGTAAAAAAGTCGAGCTTAATGATTCGATTTTTGGAGTAGAACCAAATGACCATGCTATATATTTAGATGTAAAACAATATATGGCTAATAGTCGTCAAGGCACACATAAAACAAAAGAAAGAGCAGAAATTACTGGAAGTACCCGAAAAATAAAAAAACAAAAAGGTACAGGTACTGCAAGAGCTGGGAGTATAAAATCTCCTATATTTAGAGGTGGAGGTAGAGTTTTTGGTCCTAGACCTCGAAGCTATAACTTCAAGTTAAACAAAAAGTTAAAAAAATTAGCTAGGAGATCTGCTTTAGCATATAAAGTTAAGTCAGACAGTATTATTATCTTGGAAAACTTCAATTTTGAACAACCAAAAACTAAAGATTTTATAAATTTGAAAAAAAATTTAAAAATAAATGATAAAAAATCACTTTTTGTTTTACCAGTTCAAAATAAAAACATATATTTGTCCTCACGAAATTTGAAAAAATCAAAGGTAATAAGTGTATCTGAATTAAATACATATGATATAATGAACTCAACATCTTTGGTTTTTGTTGAAAGTTCTATGGATATTTTAGTAAAAATGTTTTAAAAATGGAAGTAATAGTAAGGCCAATAGTTACAGAGAAAATGACTGAGCAAGGCGAAAAAGATAATCGTTTTGGCTTCATTGTAGATAAAAGAGCCAATAAAATACAAATTAAAAAGGCTGTTGAGAAAATGTATGGTGTAACTGTAGAATCGGTAAATACCATGATATACGGAGGAAAGAGAAAATCGCGATATACTAAAACAGGAGTAGTTTCTGGAAAAGAAAAAGCATATAAAAAGGCGATTATTACATTAGTCGAAAATGACACAATTGATTTTTATAGCAATATTTAAATAAAATGGCTGTACGAAAAATAAAACCTATAACACCTGGTCAAAGAAGAAAAGTTATTTGTACTTTTGATGATATTTCCAATGTACCACCTGAAAAATCTTTATTAAAATCAAAGAAAAGATCAGGCGGAAGGAATAATACCGGGAAAATGACGATGCGATATATTGGTGGTGGTCATAAAAAAAGGTACAGAGTAGTTGATTTTATAAGAGAAAAAGAAGGAATACCAGCTAAAGTTAAAACTATAGAATATGACCCAAATAGGACAGCAAGAATAGCACTTATTAGCTATGCTGATGGCGAAAAGAGGTATATTCTGGCTCCAAATGGATTAAAAGTAGGTCAAGAAATTGTTTCTGGTAAAGGAATTCTTCCTGAAATAGGAAATACCTTGTACCTTTCTGAAATTCCATTGGGAACAATAATACACAATATAGAGTTGTATCCTCAAAAAGGAGGTATCCTTGCAAGAAGTGCTGGTGCATATGCTCAACTAACATCAAGAGATGGTAAGTATGCAATTATTAAACTGCCTTCTGGAGAGTCAAGAATGATATTAGTAACATGCAAAGCTACAATAGGATCGGTATCGAACTCAGATCATGCACTCGAAAAATCAGGTAAAGCTGGACGTTCAAGATGGCTAGGAGTTAGACCTAGAGTAAGGGGAGTAGCTATGAACCCAGTTGATCATCCAATGGGTGGAGGTGAAGGAAAATCTTCAGGTGGTCATCCAAGGTCAAGAACTGGAGTTTTTGCCAAAGGATACAAAACCAGAGAAAAGAAAAAGGCTTCTAATAGATATATTGTGGAAAAAAGAAAAACCAAAAAAAGAAAATAGTTAAATAATTGTATAGTATGAGTCGATCATTAAAAAAAGGACCGTTTATAAACTATAAACTTGAGAAGAAAGTCTTAGCAATGAATGAATCTGGTAAAAAATCAGTTATAAAAACTTGGGCTAGAGCCTCAATGATTTCACCTGATTTTGTCGGTTATACGATTGCTGTTCATAATGGAAATAAATTTATTCCAGTTTACATTACCGAGAATATGGTAGGACACAAGCTTGGCGAATTTGCTCCAACTAGAACATTTAGAGGACACGCAGGTAATAAAAAGAAATAATAGAACATTTAGGAAAAATAATTTGATATGGCATCAAGAAAAGAAAAAAGGGCTGATAAGATAAAAAAGTCTAAGAAAAAAAAATACTTCGCGGTATTAAAAAATTGTCCTTCTTCACCTCGAAAAATGCGACTAGTTGCTGATTTGGTAAGAGGAGTTGAGGTAAATGAGGCTTTAGATGTGTTAAAATTTAGTCCTAAAGAAGCTTCACGTAAACTTGAGAAATTAGTGAGATCAGCAATTGCTAATTGGCAAACAAAAAATGAAGGTGTAAGAATAGAAGATAGCAATCTTTATATTAAAGAAGTGTATGTTGATTCAGCTCGTATTTTAAAACGTTTGCGCCCAGCTCCACAAGGAAGAGCTCATAGAATAAGAAAGCGATCGAATCATGTAACAGTAATATTAGACAGTAAATAAAATTAATATAAATGGGACAAAAATGTAATCCAATAAGCAATAGACTTGGTATTATCAGAGGATGGGAATCAAATTGGTATGGAGGAAAAGATTATTCCAGTAAGTTAGTAGAAGATAATAAAATAAGACGTTATTTGAAAGCAAGACTAGCTAAAGCTAGTATATCAAAAATAGTAATTGAACGTACCTTGAAATTAATAACTGTTACTGTTTATACGTCAAGACCAGGCATAATTATTGGTAAAGGAGGACAAGAGGTTGATAAGCTTAAAGAAGAGCTGAAAAAGACTACTAATAAAGATGTACAAATAAATATTTTTGAAATAAAAAGACCTGAGCTTGATGCTATAATAGTAGGAAATAATATTGCAAGACAAATTGAAGGTAAAATTGCTTACAGAAGAGCTATCAAGACTGCAGTTGCTTCGACAATGAGAATGGGAGCTGAAGGTATAAAAATATTAGTTTCAGGTAGGTTAAATGGAGCTGAAATGGCACGTTCCGAAATGTATAAAGAGGGTCGAACCCCTTTGCACACATTAAGAGCCGATATAGATTACTCTGTAACAGAAGCTCATACCAAAGTTGGTGTTGTGGGAATAAAAGTGTGGATATGTAAAGGTGAAGTTTACGGTAAAAGAGACTTGTCTCCTAACATTGGTATGAAAAAACAAAGAGGTTTTAAAAATAGAGGAAAATAGTTTAAACTTTAATTAGGATGTTACAACCGAAGAAAACTAAGTATAGAAAGCAGCAAAAAGGGAGAATGAAAGGAAATTCACAACGAGGAAATCAGCTAGCGTTTGGTTCTTTTGGAATTAAGGCACTTGAATCAACTTGGATAACAGGTAGACAAATTGAGGCTGCTCGTCAAGCTGTAACACGACATATGAAAAGAGAGGGACAAATTTGGATTAGAATATTTCCAGATAAGCCTGTAACAAAAAAGCCAGCAGAAGTAAGAATGGGTAAAGGAAAAGGTGCTCCTGAACTTTTTGTTGCTAGAGTTACTCCTGGTAGAATATTATTCGAAGCAGAAGGAGTATCAATTGAAGTAGCTAAAGAAGCTTTAAGATTAGCAGCTCAGAAATTACCCATAATAACTAAATTTATCGTTAGACGCGATTATGTCGAATAATAAAATATATTACGAATGAAAAATTCAGAAGTACAAGAATTATCTTCAAAGGAATTATTAGAAAAAATAGAAGAAGAAAAAGCATTATTAGTTCGACAAAAAATGAGTCATGCAATAACTCCTTTAGAAAATCCTCACAAAATAAAAGGAACAAGAAGGTTAATAGCTAGATTGATGACAGAGTTACGAAATAGAGAATTGAACGAAAATATGAAATAGGCTTTGTAATGGAAAAAAGAAATTTGAGAAAAGAACGTATTGGCATTGTTGTTAGTGATAAAATGGATAAATCTATTGTTGTAGCTATTAAAAGGAAACTGAAGCATACTATGTATGGAAAGTTTGTTAATAAAACAAAAAAATATATAGCACATGATGAGAAAAACACCTGTAACATTGGCGATAAAGTAAAAATAATGGAAACTAGACCTTTAAGTAAAAGGAAAAGTTGGAGATTAGTTGAAATTGTTGAAAGAGCAAAATAACCATGATACAACAAGAAAGTAGATTAGCAGTTGCAGATAATAGTGGTGCAAAAGAGGTTTTGTGTATAAGAGTATTAGGTGGAACCAATAGAAGATTTGCATCAATAGGTGATAAGATTGTAGTTACAATAAAAAGTGCAATACCATCTAGTGATGTAAAAAAAGGTACCATTAGCACAGCTGTTATAGTTAGAACAAAAAAAGAATTAAGAAGAACAGATGGATCATATATAAGATTTGATGATAACGCAGTTGTTCTTTTAAATAGTGCGGAAGAAATGAGAGGTACTCGTATTTTCGGCCCTGTTGCTAGAGAATTACGAGTTAGTAATATGAAAATCATTTCACTAGCACCTGAAGTATTATAAAATTAAATAACTAAAGCATGCAAAAAAAATTACATATTAAAAAGGGTGACATAGTTTATGTAAATGCAGGTGACGACAAAGGAAAAAAGGGAAAAATTCTTAGGGTTATTCCTAAAACAAACAGAGCAATTGTCGAGGGTATCAATATGGTTTCTAAGCATACAAAACCGAATGCTAATAATCCAGAAGGTGGTATTATTAAAAAAGAAGCTGCAATACATATATCAAATTTAATGTTGATAGATCCTTCAACAGGAAAACCAACAAGAGTTGGACGAAAAAAGAATGCTGACAATAAATTAGTACGATATTCAAAAAAATCGAAGGAGGAAATTAAGTAATGGAATATACACCTACATTAAAAAAAATATATTTAGAAAAAATAGTTCCAAGTTTAAAAAATGAGTTTGGCTATAGTAGTGTTATGCAAGTTCCTAAACTTAGTAAAATAGTAGTTAATCAAGGTGTTGGGAATGCTGTAGCTGATAAAAAATTAATTGATATAGCAGTAGAAGAATTAACATCTATAACTGGACAAAAGGCTATTAAAACCTTATCAAAAAAAGATATATCTAATTTTAAATTAAGGAAGAGAATGCCAATTGGTGTTATGGTTACTTTAAGAAAGGATAATATGTATGAATTTCTTGATAGATTAATTTCTGTTTCTTTACCAAGGATAAGGGATTTCAATGGTGTTTCTAGTAAACTGGACGGAAGAGGAAATTATTCTCTTGGCATTGAAGAACAAATAATATTTCCCGAAATTGATATTGATAAAATTAATAAAATACTGGGAATGAATATTACCTTTGTTACATCTGCGAAAACTGATGAAGAGGGTTATGCATTACTGAAAGAATTCGGATTACCTTTTAAAAAACGAAATTAATATGGCTAAAGAATCAATGAAAGCTCGTGAAGTTAAAAGACAAAAGTTAGTTGATAAGTATGCAGCTAAACGAGCTAAGCTAAAAGCAGAAGGAGACTATGTAGGACTACAGAAATTACCTAAAAATTCAAGCCGTGTAAGATTGCACAACAGATGTAAATTAACTGGTAGACCTAAAGGATATATGAGACAATTTGGAATTAGTAGGATTACATTTAGAGAAATGGCTTCTAATGGATTAATTCCAGGTATAAGAAAAGCAAGTTGGTAATTTAACAAAAAATTAGAAATGACAGATTCTATAGCTGATTATTTAACTAGAATAAGAAATGCCATTATGGCAAAGCATAAGATAGTAGAAATACCTGCTTCAAATTTAAAAAAGGAGATAACTAAAATTTTATATGACCAAGGTTATATATTAAGTTATAAGTTTGAAGACAACGAGGTACAAGGATTGATTAAAATTGCATTGAAGTATCATCCAAAAACAAAAACACCTGCGATAAAAAAGATAGAACGTATAAGTAGACCTGGATTAAGGAAGTACGTAAATAAAGACGGTATACCAAGAGTATTAAATGGTCTTGGAATAGCAATTATGTCAACCTCAAAAGGTGTTATTACTGATAAAGATGCAAGATATAAAAGCGTTGGTGGTGAAGTTTTGTGTTATTTATATTAATATTTAGAAAATGTCTAGAATTGGAAGAGCGATTATTTATTTACCCAATGGAGTAAATTTAACAATATCAAACTGCAATGTTGTTACTGTAAAAGGAAACTTGGGAGAATTAACACAAAAAGTAGACCCTGATATTAAAGTAATCGTAAACGAAAATCAGGTAAGAGTTGAAAGATCAACAGAACAGAAAAAGCATAAAGCTTTGCATGGTTTATATAGATCTTTGATTAATAATATGGTGGAAGGTGTATCAAAAGGTTTTGAAATTAAACAAGAATTAGTCGGAGTTGGATACAGAGCAACAACTAAAGGTCAATTATTAGAGTTATCTTTAGGATATTCGCATATAATATATTTTGAAATACCACCTGAAGTAAAAGTTGAGGCTGTAACAGAAAGAAGAGCTAATCCTATAATAACATTAAAAAGTTTTGATAAACAATTACTAGGACAAATAGCTGCAAAAATACGATCTTTTAGAAAGCCAGAACCATATAAAGGTAAAGGAATTAAATTTGTAGGCGAGCAGTTAAGACGAAAAGCTGGTAAAGCTGCTGCAGGTATGTAATTGAAATTAATAAGAGAAATTATGGCTTTGTCAAAGCAAAAAAGAAGATTTCGGATAAAAAAGAGAATACGAAAAATAATCTCAGGTACAAAAGAGAAGCCTCGTATGTCAGTTTTTAGAAGTAATAGACATATTTCGGTACAGCTTATTGATGATATAAGTGGTAAAACAATGGTCTCTATATCTTCTAAGAATAAGGAAATTACAA
The DNA here is from genome assembly GCA_029938185.1 of Bacteroidales bacterium. GTDB lineage: Bacteria > Bacteroidota > Bacteroidia > Bacteroidales > JAOZVK01 > JAOZVK01. The sequence goes on from JAOZVK010000029.1 coordinate 11,542, forward strand.
AAAAAATAACCAAAGCTGAACAAGCTAAGTTAGTTGGTAAAATGATAGCTGAAAAAGCAAAAAACTCAGGAATAGAGAATGTTGTTTTTGATAGAAATGGCTATTTATATCATGGTAGAGTAAAAAAAATAGCTGAATCAGCTAGAGAAAATGGACTTAAATTTTAATGGAATATGTCAACAAGTATTAGAAAAGTAAAAACAAGTGATTTGGAGCTAAAAGACCGCTTAGTAGCTATTAAAAGAGTTACTAAAGTTACTAAAGGAGGTAGAACATTTAGTTTTTCTGCAATTGTGGTAGTTGGCGATGAAAATGGGATTGTAGGATATGGTTTAGGAAAAGCAAATGAAGTTACTACAGCTATTGCAAAGGGAGTTGAAGATGCTAAGAAGAATTTAATTAAAGTCCCTATCTATAAAGGAACAATACCTCATGAGCAAGTTTCGAAGTTTGGAGGTGCAAATGTTTTTATTAAGCCTGCATCTCATGGAACAGGAGTAAAAGCTGGAGGTGCGATGCGTGCTGTTTTAGAAAGTGTTGGAATAACTGATGTTTTAGCAAAATCGAAAGGTTCATCTAATCCTCATAATTTAGTTAAAGCAACAATTAAAGCTCTAACGGAATTAAGAGATGTTAAAACGATTGCACAACACAGAGGAGTTAGTATTCAAAAAATTTTCAATGGATAAGATAATTTTGAAATTATGGCTAAAATAAGAGTTACCCTAGTTAAAAGTAAAATTGGTAGCACAAAAAGACAGAAAAGAACCCTACAAGCCTTAGGGCTTAGGAAAATTAATTCAATAGTAGAGCATGAAGCCACACCTCAAATATTAGGAATGGTAAAGAAAGTTAGTCATTTGATTACAGTAAAAGAAGTTTAGTATTATGGATTTAAGTAATTTAAAAGCTTCTAAAGGAGCTACTAAGAAAAAAAAGAGAATAGGAAGAGGACAAGGTTCAGGTAGAGGTGGTACCTCAACAAGGGGGCATAAAGGTGCTAAATCAAGATCAGGATATTCAAGAAAAGGTGGTTTTGAAGGTGGACAAATGCCTCTACAAAGAAGGATTCCAAAGTTTGGTTTTAAAAATATAAACAGAAAAGAATATAAAGCTGTTAATATTGGTGATATACAGAGAATAGCAGAAGCTGAATCATTGACTTCTATAAAAATTGAAGATTTAGTAAAATACGGATTAATTCGTAAAAATGAAAAGGCAAAGATTTTAGGAAGTGGAAAACTAAGCATTAAATTAGATATAAATGCAAATGCATTTTCTAAATCAGCAAAATCAGCAATAGAAGAATTAGGAGGTACTGCTAATAAAATATAAAATTAATGAGAGGTTTAATAGAAACATTAAAAAATATATATAGGATTGAAGATTTGCGTAATCGTATACTTACAACCCTAGGTTTTATTTTAATTTATAGGTTAGGAGCACATGTAGTGATCCCTGGAGTAGATCCTATGCAATTAGAACAATTGCAGGCTCAATCACAAGGTGGAATAATGGGGATACTAAACATGTTTTCAGGTGGAGCATTTGCTAATGCATCTATTTTCGCTTTGGGAATAATGCCATATATTTCTGCATCTATTGTAATACAACTTTTGAGTATGGCTATTCCATATTTTCAAAGATTGCAACGTGAGGGTGAAAGTGGAAGAAAGAAAATAAATCAAATAACAAGATATTTGACTGTTTTAATAACTGCTGGACAAGCTCCTAGTTATATAGCAAACCTAAAAATGCAATTACCTGCATCTGCTTTTGTTATGGATGGTGGGTTTTTCTGGATTTCTTCAATTGTAATACTAGTGTCAGGTACTTTGTTTGTTATGTGGTTAGGTGAGAGGATTACTGACAAAGGAATTGGTAATGGAATATCATTGTTAATAATGATTGGTATTATAGCAAGATTACCTTTTTCTTTATTTGCAGAGTTTTTCTCTAGAATTGAGGAGCAAGGAGGAGGTTTGGTAGCTTTTCTTGTAGAAATGGTTGTACTATTTTTAGTTTTTGTTGCAACAATTGCTTTAGTACAAGGAACTAGACGAATACCTGTACAATATGCAAAAAGAGTAGTAGGTAATAAGCAATATGGTGGTGTTCGTCAGTATATTCCATTAAAGGTAAATGCAGCTGGTGTAATGCCAATTATTTTTGCACAAGCATTGATGTTTATTCCATTAATGTTATCGAATTTTGATACTGAAACAACAACTGGAATAGCTGCTGCTTTCTCTGATATGACTGGATTTTGGTATAATCTGACTTTTGCATTATTAGTTATTATTTTTACATATTTTTATACTGCAATTACAATAAATCCTACTCAAATGGCTGAGGATATGAAAAAGAATAACGGATTTATTCCTGGAGTAAAACCTGGAAAGAAAACAGTAGAATTTCTAGATGCCGTAATGTCAAGAATTACTTTACCGGGTTCTATTTTTTTAGCATTAGTTGCTATTTTGCCTGCTTTTGCAATGATAGCTGGAGTAAATAATCAATTTGCACAGTTTTTTGGTGGTACATCTTTGTTAATTTTGGTAGGAGTTGTGTTAGACACATTGCAACAGATAGAAAGTCATTTATTGATGAGGCATTATGATGGGCTAATGAAATCTGGAAGGATAAAAGGAAGACCTGGTAGCGCTGTTACTATTTAATTTTTTTTTGATGATTTACTACAAGACAGACGAGGAGATAGAATTATTGAGAGAAAGTAATATGTTGGTTGCTAAAACACATGGTGAATTGACAAAGTGGATTAAAGCAGGAGTTAAAACTCTTAAACTGGATAAGATTGCTGAAGAATTTATAAGAGATAACAATGCAATTCCTGGTTTTTTGGGATACGGAGGGTTTCCTAATACTTTATGTATATCAATAAACAGTACTGTGGTTCATGGAATTCCTTCAAAATATGAATTAAAAGAAGGTGATATAGTGTCCATAGATTGTGGTGTTGTTAAAAATATGTTTTATGGAGATTCTGCATATACATTCACTGTGGGTGAGATAAGTTCTGACGTGAAAAAATTATTGAAAGTAACAAAAGAAGCTTTGTATTTAGGAATAGAAAAAGCAATAGCAGGAAATAGAATAGGTGATATTGGTAATATAATACAAAATCATGCAGAAAAAAATGGTTTTGCAGTTGTAAGAGAAATGGTTGGACATGGTATAGGTAAGAGTTTACATGAAAAACCAGAAGTACCTAATTATGGAAGAAGAGGAACTGGTATTAAATTAAAAAAAGGTTTGGTGATAGCAATTGAACCAATGATTAATTTAGGAAGGAAAGATATTATACAAAAATCTGATGGCTGGACTGTTAAAACTATTGATAATCTTCCGTCAGCACACTTTGAACATACTATAGCAATTAAAAAAGGCAAAGCAGATATATTATCATCTTTTGAATTTATTGAAAAAGTAACAAAAAATCAGTAAAACTATGGCAAAGCAACCATCAATAGAACAAGACGGAGTTATTATAGAAGCATTGTCAAATGCAATGTTTAGAGTAGAATTGCAAAATGGACATCAAATAACAGCACATATTTCTGGTAAAATGAGGATGCATTATATTAAAATTCTACCAGGAGATAAGGTTAAAGTTGAAATGTCTCCATATGATTTAACAAAAGGAAGAATAACATTTAGATATAAATAGAAATGAAAATAAAAGCATCAATAAAAAAGAGAACAGCAGATTGTAAAATTGTTAGAAGAAAAGGTCGATTGTATATTATTAATAAAAAGAATCCTAAATATAAACAACGACAAGGGTAATAATATTTAAAAATTAATTAATATGAGAATAGTAGGAGTTGATATTCCAAATAATAAGAGAGGTGAAATAGGACTTACATATATTTATGGAATAGGGAGAAGTACTGCTAAAAAAATATTAGAGAAAGCTGAAGTTGATAAAAATATTAAAGTTAATGACTGGACTGATGAACAGGCTTCTAAAATTAGAAATATAATAAACGAAGATTATAAAATAGAAGGTGAATTAAGGTCTGAATATCAGTTAAATATTAAAAGACTAATGGATATTGGTTCTTACAGAGGTATACGTCATAGAATTGGTTTACCAGTTAGAGGACAGACTACTAAAAATAATGCGAGAACAAGAAAAGGAAAGAGAAAAACAATTGCTAATAAGAAAAAAGCAACTAAATAGGTTATTGATATGGCAAAGAAAACGAAAGTTACAAGAAAACGTGTTGTTAAAGTAGAGGCGATTGGTCAAGCGCATATACATTCATCTTTTAATAACATAATAATTTCATTAACAAATTCAGCAGGGCAAGTAATATCATGGTCATCTGCTGGAAAGATGGGATTTAGAGGATCTAAAAAAAACACACCTTATGCTGCTCAAGTAGCTGCATCAGATTGTTCTAAAGTAGCATATGATTTAGGTTTAAGAAAAGTTAAAGTATACGTTAAAGGGCCAGGTAATGGAAGAGAATCTGCTATTCGTTCAATAAATAATTCAGGTATTGAGGTTGCAGAAATTATTGATGTAACTCCATTACCACACAATGGATGTAGACCACCTAAACGAAGAAGAGTTTAATTAATAAAATGAAAATTTAGATAAATGGCTAGATATACTGGACCCAAAACAAAAATAGCTAGGAAATTTGGAGAACCAATTTTTGGAGCAGACAAAGCACTAGAAAAAAGAAATTATCCCCCTGGACAGCATGGATCGAATAAAAGAAGAAGAAAAGCATCAGTGTATGGTATACAACTAAAAGAGAAGCAAAAAGCTAAATATACATATGGTGTATTAGAAAAACAATTTTCTAATTTATTTAGTAAAGCGTCTAAAAGCAAGGGTATTACAGGAGAAGTGTTACTACAAATGTTAGAATCAAGATTAGATAATGTAGTGTTTAGATTAGGTATTGCACCAACACGAAGTGCTGCTAGACAATTAGTAGGACATCGACACATTACAATAAATGGTAAAGTTTTAAATATTCCCTCATATAGTGTGAGAAGTGGTGATATAATAGGAGTACGAGAAAAATCAAAGTCTTTGGAAGCAATTACAAATTCTATATCTACAGTAAGAAAAAATCAATATTCTTGGTTAGAATGGGATTCTGATTTGAAGCAAGGAAAGTTCCTTAATTTACCAGAAAGAAGTGAAATACCTGAAAATATCAAAGAACAATTGATTGTTGAGTTATACTCAAAATAAAATATATAAAACATAATATGGCAATACTAGCTTTTCAAAAACCTGATAAGGTTATAATGGTAGAGGCTGATGAAAAATTTGGAAAATTTGAATTCAGACCATTAGAACCTGGATATGGAATAACAATAGGGAATTCGTTGAGGAGAATTTTATTAAATTCTCTTGATGGTTTTGCAATAACATCTATTAAAATTGAAGGAGTCGACCATGAATTCTCAACAATTGATGGAGTTATAGAAGATGTAACAGAGATAATTTTGAACTTAAAGCAAATAGGATTTAAGCAGCAAATTGAAGATTTTAACGAAGAGGTTGTAAATGTCAACATTTCGGGGCAAGAACTTTTTACTGCTGGGGACATTGGAAGGTTTTTAACAGGTTTTAAAGTGTTAAATCCTGATCATGTAATTTGCAGAATGGATACTGAGGTAAGGCTTCAGATTGAACTTAAAATTAATAAAGGAAGAGGCTATATAGCTGCAGAAGAGAATAAAGCAGCAGATTCAGAATTTGGAACTATTGCAATTGATTCTATTTATACACCAATACGTAATGTAAAGTATAGAGTAGAAAACTATAGGGTTGAGCAAAAAACAGATTATGAAAAGTTAATTTTTGAGATTTATACAGATGGGTCAATACATCCAAAAGATGCATTAAAAGAAGCTGCAAAGATACTAATTTATCATTTCATGTTGTTTTCAGATGAGAAAATAACAATTGATACTAATGAAAAGTATGAAAATGAAGAGTTTGATGAAGAGGTGTTACATATGCGTCAACTTTTAAAGACAAAATTGGTCGATATGGATTTATCAGTAAGAGCTTTAAATTGTTTAAAAGCTGCAGATGTTGATACATTAGCTGATTTGGTTATTTTCAATAAGAACGATTTATTAAAATTCAGAAATTTTGGTAAGAAATCATTAACTGAATTAGATGATTTGTTATCAGGTATGAGTTTATCTTTTGGAATGGATGTAAGTAAATTTAAATTAGAGAAAGAATAATTGCGATGAGACATAGGAAAAAAATAAATCATTTAAGTAGAAAAAGTGCTCACAGGAAAGCTATGCTTGCGAATATGGCTACATCATTAGTTTTGCATAAAAGAATTCAAACTACAGTAGCTAAAGCAAAAGCTTTAAGAATGTATGTAGAGCCAATAATTACAAAGTCCAAAAATGATTCTACTCATTCAAGACGTATTGTTTTTAGCTATTTGAAAAATAAGTATGCTGTTTCGGAACTTTTTAGAGAAGTTGCATCAAAAATTTCAGATAGACCAGGTGGGTATACTCGAATATTAAAAATAGGCAATAGATTAGGAGATAATGCAGAGATGTGTATTATAGAGTTGGTAGATTATAATCAAAATATGCTTTCTTCAAAATCAGTTGAAAAACAAAAAACAACTAGAAGGAGTAGAAGGAAGAAAAAAACTAATGATGAAAATGCCGAAACTGATAATAATTTAAATGTAAGTACTGATACAGACAAGGAATAGTAGGCTTGCTACATAGTTAGTAATATGCGAAAATTTAGTTTAAAGGAGGAGACATTTTTTTGTTTCCTTTTTTTGCTTGATGTAGATAAAATGCTAAACTTAGTACATTGTTTACGAATATTAGTATGTAAATTAAAATAGGTTATCTTTATAGATATAAATTCTACTGGAAATTATTTGGTAAATAGAGATAGGATTTTAAAATGGACGTTTATTAGATTAAATAATAACATAACAGTGTGGGCATAGTTTAATTTGAATACTTAGATTAAAATGCTAGTAGGTTTGCATATAAAAAATAAGATTTTATAATAGTTGTTTAATAGATTGTTATTTAATTGGTTATGAATTGTAAAATTGAACTAAATTATTGCAACAGAGCTTAAGTTTCTTACATATGTCTTTAAACATATTTAGATTTATGATTATGTTTAAAATATTAATTATCTTGCTACCATTAATAAAAAATAAAGTATGTATAAATAAAATATAATTTGAAATGTCAACATTAAAGAACAGACTTAGAATTAAGATAGAGGAGCATAGACCCAGAACTACCAAATTATTAAAAGAATATGGTGATTTAAAAATAGGTGAAGTTACAATTGGTCAGGCTATCAATGGCATGAGAGGTGTAAAAGGATTAACAACAGATATATCTTATCTTGATCCATTGGAGGGGATTCGTTTTAGAGGAAAAACCATACCAGAAACAATGGATGAGTTACCAAAACCTCCAGGTAAAGATTATCCTTACGTGGAAGGTTTTTGGTTTTTTTTGTTAACAGGAGATGTTCCTACGCAAGAAGAAGCCGAAGAGGTTGTTGAAGATTTTAAAAAAAGAAGACAGTTGCCTCAATATGTTGTTGATTTATTAAGAGGTATGCCATGCGGTACACACCCAATGGCAATGTTTTCTGCAGCTATAGTATCAATGCAACAAGAATCTGTTTTTTCAAAGTATTATGATTCTGGTAATTATAATAAAATGGATGCATGGGAGTATATGTATGAAGATTCTACTAATATTTTGGCAAGAATACCTTCTATTGCTGCATACCTGTTCAGGATGAAGTTTAAGAGTGATATGATTATAGAGCCTGATTATAATTTAGATATGGGGGCAAACTTTGCACACCAAATGGGAATTCCAGAACCTTATGATGATGTAGCAAGGATGTATTTTATTATTCATTCTGATCACGAATCTGGAAATGTTTCAGCACACACTACTCACCTAGTTGCATCGGCATTGTCAGATGCTTATTATGCATTATCTGCAGGGATAAATGGTTTAGCAGGTCCACTACATGGTTTAGCAAACCAAGAGGTTTTGAAGTGGTTATTAGGTGTTATGGATAAAATGGGAGGAATTGATCCTTCAGAAGAAGATATGAAAAAATTTGTTTGGGAAACCTTAAATTCTGGGAATGTTATACCTGGTTTTGGACATGCAGTTTTAAGAAAAACGGATCCAAGATATACTTCTCAAAGAGAATTCTGTCTAAAACACTTACCTAATGACATATTATTTAAATATGTTGATATTCTATACAAAGTTGTACCGGATATTTTAGTAGAACAAGGAAAAGCTAAAAACCCATGGCCAAATGTTGATGCGCAATCTGGCGTTATACAATGGTTTTATGGTTTAAGAGATTTTGATTTTTATACTGTACTTTTTGGTGTGGGTAGAGCTATTGGGGTTCTTGCAAATATTACATGGGATAGAGCTTTAGGTTATGCAATCGAAAGACCAAAATCGTTAACAACAGACATGTTAGAAGAAATGGCTGGTATTAAAAATAAATAGATTCTAAAACTGTTTAAAGTGCTTAAGCATAAATAAATAATTTTCGAATGAAATAAATGAACAAAATCAATTATTGTATATATCTTGATGTTAAGCTAATAAATACAGAAAGACCTTTTATGATAAATTAAGAAAACACAAATCCTAAAATTATATTTTGAGATAATTATGGATTTGTGGGTATGTTTCAATTCCTAAGAATTTCAGCTAACAGTCGTAAAAAAGACGTAAGTAGTGGTACAAAAGTTTTTCAACATTTGTTTTTATGTAATCAATTGCATGACAGTTGTATATATGAATGCATAAACCACATTAAATAGGTCAAAGACCTTACTTATCCTATTAATCTGATAGACTATCCAAAACATTAAATAATAAAAAATCAGGCTTTTTTGCCATGAGGTCTTCAAGTATTTTGAATTCCTCTATCTTTTCATCTTCTTTATTAAAGAATATCTAATATAAAGAAAGCCCTTTTCGTTTATCACTTCGCTCAAAAGGCTTATAATTCAGGTTCACAGCGGTTGCGGTGCAAATAAAGATAGCAGATTAAAAACAGTTGTATCTTCCTATTTAAATCTCTCTAAATTATTATTAGATAAAGCATTATCTTCTGAAGCTAAATTAAATATAAAAGCAGTTGGCGATATTAAATTAACAGCCAAACTGATTGAATTTGATCACTTTAAAACTATGTTAATAAAACATATAGACCTTGTTGAAAGACGTATTATAAAAGATGAAAAGATACCTGCATCAGAAAAACTTGTATCAATATTTGAAACCCATACAGAGTGGTTGCAAAAGGGTAAGTCTGGACGTAAAAAAGTAGAATTTGGACATAATATGCTAATAGCTACCGACCAATTTCAATTCATTGTATATCACAAAGTAATAGAGGGTGTAGCAGATGTAAATTTAACAGAAGATGTTGTTAATAAACTATCTGAAAGATATCCAAACTTACTTGGCAGTGTTAGTTTTGATAAAGGATTTTCAAGCAAAAAAGTAAAAGAAGCAATAATATTATCAAAAAAAGTTGACAAGTTAATTTTACCCAAACGTGGTAAGTGTAATCAACAAGAGCGAGCCGAAGAGGGCAGTGAAGAATTTAAACAGTTAAGAAATGCACACAGTAGAGTAGAAAGTGATATTAATAGATTAGAACACAATGGATTAAACACTTGTCCAGATAAAGGCTTGGAGAATTTTAAACGCTACGCTTCACTTGGTGTTTTATCGTATAATCTGCATAATCTTGGATCAATTTTAATAAAACAGGAAATTAAAGCAAAAAAAGAAAGAAGAGGAGAAAAAAAACCAAACAACATATATAAATTCCATAAACACCTTAAATTAACGGCTTTACAGGGATAACTTTGTTCAAAAAATAGTAAAATTGATATTTTCTGTAATCATAGGTTAAATTCTAATCATCACCCTATGCATGCATAAGATATTGGAGAAGATTATAGAGACGTTTTTATTATGCACGCATAGTATTATTAACGGCTTTTTGAAATTTATCCCTTTTCCGTTCAGATACTAATTAAAAAATTAGTATCTGAAATGTTTTACATGAACATTCTGGTCATTTATGCCTAAAAAAAACTCATATTAAGACTTATAGTATATTAATTATTTATGTCAAAATTACTAAATTTATGTAAACTTATTTCAGGACAAGACAATTATCGTTAAGATGTTGTGCAATTTCGGGTAACTGAACAGAGCGAGACATGCACGTAGCTATTGCACACGATATAATAAATTTTTTCCTTGACAAATTTATTTATTTTTAAAAATATTTTTGTCTTGTTTCTAAAAGTTTTTCTACCTTATGTTACAAATAATTGTAAGTTCTCAATAGTTAGGAAATTACGAATTACTAATTGGTTTACACCTAAATATAAGTATTTTACAAAAAACAAATCGGAAAATTATTTTTTAATAGTTGATTTTT
>JAOZVK010000030.1 GCA_029938185.1 Bacteroidales bacterium
TAAAGGTTAAAAGAACAAGTGCAAATGGTTAATTATTATTTGTGATTTGCCTTATAAACTATTGTCTTTTTTCACTACTGTAACAAGACGTAAGTTTCTTTAGTATTATTTAGACAGGATTAACAGGATTTACATGTTTAAAATCCTGTTAATCATGTAAATCCTGTCAAATTATTACATTTATAAACTTAAGCAACTTATGTCTTAATACACTACCCTAATTCACTAATTTTAGAAAGTTCTTTTAAATTAAGTATTTTAAGTCTTCGACCATCTATTGCTAATACTTTTTCTGTTGCAAACGATGATAGAGTTCTTATAGCATTTGATGTTGTCATATTTGATAGATTTGCTAAATCTTCTCTTGATAAATATACTTTTATTGTAGCTTTATCTTCTTCGTAACCAAAAGTATCTTTTAAAAATAGCAAAGATTCTGCCAGTCGTCCTCTAATATGCTTTTGTGTTAATGTAACAGTTCTATTATTAGAAAAACCCAGCTCAATTGCAAATGTGTTAATAAACTCTAATGCTAAATCACTATTTGATTTTATTAATTTTATAAGTATTTCTTTTTCAATCATGCATATTTCACAATCTTCGATTGCCAAAGCTGAAGATATATAATTATCGCCAGCAAACATCGCTCTGTATCCAATAAAACCTATTGGTTTTGCCATTCTTATTATTTGCTCTCTACCTCCAACACCTTCTTTAAACACCTTTACTTTTCCTTCACACAAACATATTAGACCTGATGGTCTATCACCTTCTCTAAATATAATCTCTCCTTTTTTATAATTTGTACATATACGGTGTTTGGTAAGTAGTTCTTTTTCTCTTTGATTTAAAACTTTGAATATTGAATTTTGACTATCAATACACTTTTCGCATTTATTCCTGTTATGTATCATATGATAAGTTTGATTATGTTATTTAACACAAATATAAATATTATGTTTACATAATAAAAAAAAAACTAATTATTTTGAAAAATTTTTTAACTTTGCTTAAAAATGAGTTGGTAAATCTGAAAATAAAAAATAATTCGAAAAGCAAAATTTTCTATTTTAAAATTTATGATAAAAAATAAAAAACTCAAACAAGCAATATTTTTACCTTTAATTTTTATAATATTAATTTGGTTAATTAGAATTTTAGAATTTTATTTTAATAAAAATTTCATATTTTTAGGTATTTATCCTTTGAGAATTAAAAATTTGATTGGTTTGATATTTTCGCCATTAATACACGCCAATATTAATCATTTAATATCAAACTCGGCTCCACTGTTAATACTTGGTACAGGCTTGTTTTATTTCTATAAGAGAGATGCTCTAAAAATATTTGGTTTAATATACTTGATGTCAGGAATTTGGGTATGGTTGTCTGGAAGATTTGCATATCACATTGGGGCAAGTGGTTTAGTTTTTGGGTTGGTGTCGTATATATTTCTTAGCGGTTTACTTAGCAAAAAAAAAGAATTAATGGCAATATCGCTCTTAGTAAGTTTTTTGTATGGAAGTTTAATTTGGGGTATATTACCAATAAAATCAAATGTTTCATGGGAAGGGCATTTGGGTGGTTTTATTTCTGGCATAGTATTATCTGTATACTACAATAGAAAAAAAAGGTATAATAATGCAGAGGAACATATTACTAATAAAGAACACTATAATATATATAATGATTTTGATTCTACTAATAAATCAATAAAGATAAGATATAATTATAAAAAAACCAAAAAGCAATAGTATTATATACAAAAAGCAATAAACATATATCTTTTGAATAAAACTCAAAAAAAATAAGTTATTATTCTATTAAAATTTTTTGTACATTTGTTGGGTATATAATGTCATTTGTAATGAATAATCTCAACCTGTGCAATCAATAGAACTATTGTAAACCCACAACGCATAGTTGTGGGAATAGAGCAAAATAGTTCGTCCCTTGAGGGACTTTATGTCATAAGTTCTTTTAATACCACGATTATCATCGTGGTTTAACAATAGTTGTCGTCCTTACGGACTTTTGATTGCACAGTTCGAGAAATATTAATTGATTTACACCATAAAATTAATTTTTTATAAAATATTTGGCTCTTCGAGCCTTTTAACGTTGCTTACGTCAAAATAGTTTTATTATAGTTGATTATCAATTAATTAAAAAGCAAAAATAAATCTGTGCGTAAACAAACCTGATGAACCAAATATTTTATAAAAAAACAAAGTTTTTACAATATAATGGTATATTTAAGTAATATATCATAATTGAAAGCGATTTTTTTTTCAAGCACCTTATAATAAGCAAACAAATACGCAAGGCATTGACAGTATCAAATATATTAATAATCATAATTTTACTATTTTTGAATTTAATTTGATTAAACAAATTTTTGTAAAATAGTATGAAGCTATCAGAATATAAATATCTAAAAATCAATATTATTGAATAAAAATATATAGAATACAAGTTACACAAAAATAAATGATTAATACCAATAAATACATAATAATAATAGCATTGTTAAGCATTTTGTTATCAGCATGTACTAAGCCTCAAAAGAAAATACAAGTTGTTGCAAAAAAAGGTTACTTAGATTTAAGTAACTGGGATTTTGAAACTGACGGTAGTACTGTTTTAGATGGAGAATGGCTTTTTTATTGGAATAATTTTTTAGTAACGGATAGTAGCAATTATACAAAATCACCTATTATTTTAGATGTCCCAGATGTATGGACAGGAGCTAAGTATAATAACAAGACAATTGATGATTTAGGATATGGAACATATAAATTAAAAGTAAAACTCAAGAATAAATATAAAAAGTTGGCACTTAAACTTCGTACAATTTCCACAGCTTATATACTTTATATTAATGGGAAAAAAGTAAGTTCGGTTGGCAAAATCTCAAAAACTAAAAAAGGCTCAAAAGCTGATTATAATGTTCGTATGGTTGATTTTGAAAATACAACTGGTTACTTAGATATAACGATAGAAATATCTAACTATCATTATAAAAAAAGTGGTTTGTGGCAAGAAATAGATATTGGAACTGAACAAATAATACAAACAGAAAATACAAAAAAAAAATCAATAGAATTATTCCTAATTGGTAGCATATTTATAATGTCATTATATCATTTTAGCTTATTCGTTTTACGAAAAACAGACAAATCATCATTATATTTTGGAATGTTTACTTTTTCGCTTATTCTGAGAGTTTCAAGTACAAGCGAATATTCTCTTAGACTACTATATAATATAAATTGGTCATTATTAGTTAGAATTGAATTTATATCAATTTTTTTAACACTTAGTTCTTTTGTCCTTTTTATGAGAGAGCTTTTCCCAAAAGATTTTAGTAAAATTATTGTAAAATCAATATTAGTAATATCATTAGTATATATACTTCTTTTGATATTACCTGTAAAAGAGTTTACCAAATATATATTATATTACCAATATATTTTATTAATAACTGGTGTATATGGTATAATTTTATCAATAAAAATTTTATTAAAAAAACGTGGAAATTCAATCGTATTTTTTATAGGTTATTTTGGTTTTATACTTACCATTATTAATGATGTATTATATGCAAATAATGTAGTAAATACTGGTTATTTGGTTTCTATAGGTATTTTCTTTTTTATTTTTGCTCAGTCGTTTATTATATCTTCTCGCTTTGCCAAAGCTTATAAAGATAATTTTAAATTAACTACAAAATTAGATTACCAAAATAAAAATTTGGAGAAAATTGTTGAAATTAGAACTTCCGAAATATTACAACAAAAAGAAGAAATATTAGCACAATCCGAAATGTTAAAATCAACAAATAGTGAGCTTCTTCAAATAAACGAAGAAGTAATAATACAACGCGATGAGCTTGAGTATCAAAAAAACCATATCGAATGGCAAAATAAAAATATAAAAGCAGGAATTAGATATGCAAAAACAATTCAAGAAACGATATTACCCCTAAAATCATCAATTGATGAGTATTTTAATTCCTTTATTATATATGAAGCAAAAGATATTGTGTCGGGTGATTTTTATTGGTATCACAATTTACATGAATTAGATAAAAAAATTATATCGGTAATAGATTGTACTGGGCATGGGGTGCCTGGTGCTTTGATGTCTATGTTAGGAAGTCGGTTGTTAAACAATATTATTGTAGAAAAAGAAATATTAAATCCAAGCAAAATTCTTGAATCCCTCAACAAAGATGTTATCAAAACATTAAAACAAAAGCATAATAAAAATACAGATGGTATGGATATTAGTATTTGTGTTTTTGAGAAAGTTGAAAATAACAAAACTAAAATAACTTTTGCAGGTACAAAACAATCTTTATATTATTATAAAAAAGATGATACTGAAATAAATGTAATAAAAGGAGATAGAAAATCAATTGGTGGATTTTTAAATATTAAAAACATAAACGTATTTACTAATAAAACCATTTTTTTAGATAAAGAAGATGTCTTATATTTAATAACAGATGGAATTATTGACCAAAATTCGCCTTCCAGAAAAAGATTTGGTTCTGCTCGATTTTACCAGATGTTAGATAAAATTAAAAACATAGATTTTGATAATCAAAAAAAAGCTATTGAAGACACTATTTCAGATTATAAAAAAAATGAAAACCAACGAGATGATATTACTATTATTGGTTTAAAGATAAAATAAGCTTATCGAAAAGCTCGAAGAGCCAAAAACATATCAAATAACATATAATAATATATGTAAATGTTTAATTTAAATTATAACTTTGGCATTATTATTATACAGTTTAAGATATGGCTAACAAGCGATATAAGAAATTAGAAGTATATTATACTATAGGAGGAGCATTGTTTGGGTTTTTGTTCCCTTTTATGGCAATAGCAATTGATTTGTATATACATGATTCAAGTATTAGTATTTACAATATTATTGAAGTCCACAAAATAAATCCAATCCATTTCATAATAGATTCCGCACCATTTGTTATTTCTTTTGTTGCATTTTTAATAGCTCAGGATATTACTAAGAGAGCTAAAAAAAGTAGAGAACAGATAGAAAAACAAGCAAATATACTTGAGAAAACAAACAAAGAATTAGAAAAACTATCAATAGTAGCTCGCGAAACCGATAATGCCGTTATAATAATGGATAAAGATGGGAATTTTGAGTGGGTAAACTATGCTTATACTGCTAGATACGGTTTTTCTGAAGAAGAGCATATAAATAAAAATATTACAGAAATAAGCGGTAATATTGATATTACTGAATTGTTTTTAGAATGTGTAAAATTAAAAACAGCTGTATTTTATGAGGCTTTGGTAATTTCGAAAAATGGTGAGAAAATTTGGTCTCAAACAACACTAAACCCAATTATAAACGAAACTAATGAAATAGAGAAACTTGTAGCAATAGATACAGATGTAACCCGACAAAAAAAAGCAGAAGAAGCAATAAAACAACAAAATGAAGAAATATTAGCCCAAGCATTAGAGTTACAAAATACTAACGAAGAATTAGAAAAATTATCAATAGTTGCTCGCGAAACCGATAATGCAATATTAATAACAGATGCAGAAGGCAATTTTGAATGGGTAAACGAAAGTTATACACGAATATTTGGATATACATATGACCAGTTGGTAAGTGAAATAAGTAATAATATTATAGGTAATAAAACAAATGATAGAGTAAGAGATAAGATAAACCTTTGTTTGGAAAATAAACAAACTGTAAACTACGAATTTTCAACATTCAACAAGGACAAGAAAAAGATATGGATACAAACAACTTTGACACCAATAATTGGAGAAGATGGCGAAATATCAAAACTAGTAGCTATTGATTCGGATATTACTAAAGTAAAAGAAGCTGAATTAGAAATTAGAAAACATCAAAAGGAAGTTGAAGAAAAGAACGAAAGAATTGAGTTTCAGAACAAACAGATTAAGGCTAGCATACATTATGCTAAGTCTATTCAAGAAGCTATTTTTCCCATAAAACAAAATATGGATAAATATTTTGATTCTTTTTTGTTGTTTAAGGCAAAAGATGTTGTTTCGGGCGATTTTTATTGGTATTCTAATGTTTTTACTTATGATGTTTTTTCTCAAGTTACGCTTGTAGCAGTTATTGACTGTACTGGACATGGTGTTCCAGGAGCTTTTATGTCAATGATTGGAACCAGAATACTAAATGGAATAATAAATATAAAGAAAGTATATCAACCCAAAGTTATATTAAATCTTCTTGATATCAGATTAAGAAAAGCACTTAAACAGGACCAAACGAATAACAATGATGGTATGGACGTGTGTTTGTGTGCTTTAGAAAAAATTGATAGTAGAAAAACAAAAGTAACATTTGCGGGTGCCAAAAGTCCGTTGTATTATGTGAGAAAAGATAGTAACGAAGTTGATAAAATAAAAGGAAGCCGAAAGCGAATAGGTGGTACAATTTCCAAAAACATATCAAAAATTGACTTTACACAACACGAAATAATTTTACGAAAAGGCGATATGATGTATCTAAGCACAGATGGGTTTATTGACCAAAATAATCCAATAAGAAAACGTTTTGGTAGTAAAAGATTTATTGAACTTTTATCATCAGTTAGTAACCAGCCATTGGATATGCAAAAAGAAAAACTTAATAATGTTTTGATTGAATACCAGCAAGGCGAAGCCCAGAGAGATGATATTACAATAATGGGAATAAAAATATAAAGTCTTTTTCCTATTTTATTGAGACGTAAGTAAGCACAAAAGTTAAAAGTTTTTGTTATCGCCTGAAAAACAATTTATTATTCTCCAATAAAACAAATTTATAAACTTATAAAACAATACACATGAAAAAAATAATTTTAACATTATGTATACTTATAATTAGCAGTACATTCTATTCACAAATAGTATACAAAAAAGAAATAGACAGTAAAATAGAATCTGTTGTAGTATATCTAACAGGTGCAGAGATAACGAGAAAGGTAAAAGTGAATTTAAAACAAGGTCGAAACCTATTTATTTTCAAAAACCTATCTCCAAGTATATATCGCAAAAGTATTAGAGTAAAAACTGATGATAAAATTTCATTATTATCAATCACAAGTAAAATAAATTATTTGAGTAAAGTAAAAGAACAGCCTCGTATAAAAAGAATAAAAGATTCATTAGAAATAATTGAAATTAAAATACAATCGCTCAAAGATGAGTATGATGCATATAAATCAGAAAAAAAATTATTATTAAAAAACATGTCTTTAGGAGGTGCCAATAATGGAGTGTCTATTAGTGAACTAAAACAAGCTGCTGATTATTACAGGGCAAGGCTTATCATTATAAATAAAAAAGTTTCAAGTATAAGACGAAAAAAAACAAGTCTAAGAAACCTTAAATCTAAACTAAAAAAAGAGCTACGCGAATTGAATGCCGAAATAAATTATCGTAGAAATGAAGTTTCAATTTTATTATCATCAAACAAAATACATAGTACTACTCTTGAACTGAAATATATTATTAATAAAACTGCTGGTTGGTCACCAATATATGATATTAGAGCAATTGATATTGACAAACCTGTTGATATTATATACAGAGCAAATGTTTTTAATAATTCAAAAATTGATTGGGAAAATGTAAATATAAAATTATCAACAGCAAACCCTTTTAAAAGTATTGATAAACCTGAACTAAAACCATGGTATTTGAATTTTAGAAAAATACAACTTGGGTATTTAAACCAAAATCAACAGTTGCAAGGTAGAACACAAAATCGCTTAAATTTTGCACCTTCATCAGCTGGAGAAAAAAAGAAAAGAAAAAGAAAAAAAATACAGAAAGTTAAATTTACAGAAATTGAAGTAGCTGAACTAAATGCTGAATTTACAATAAAAGCAAAATATTCGATACCTGCTAATTCAAAACCATATTTGGTAAATGTAAACAAATATCACCTTAACGCAAAATATAAGCATTATGCTGTTTCCAGACTTGATAAAGATGTATTTCTATTGGCAAGGATTACAGGTTGGGAAGACTTAAATTTAATCGAAGGTCCTGCAAATATATATTATAGAGGAACATATCTTGGTATGTCTCATATCTATACAAGAAGTGTTGATGATACTCTAAACTTATCGCTTGGTAGAGACAACAAAGTTATTGTTACCAGAGTAAAACTAAAAGATTATAGTAGTAAACAATTTATAGGTTCTAAAATTAAGGAAACCTATGTGTTTGAACTAACAGCAAAGAATAATAGAAAATCGGCTATTGAAATAGATCTTTTAGACCAAGTTCCAATATCAAAAACTGAAGATATAGAAGTAAAAGTACTTGAAATTTCAAATGCCGAACACGAAGTAACAACTGGTGAACTTAAATGGAGATTAAAACTACAAGCCAATGAAACAAAAAAACTTAAATTTTCTTTTTATATAAAATATCCAAAAAATAAAAAATACTCTGTAAGAACTAAACAAAAAAGAAAAGCGTATATGCCTAAATTTTAGAAAATTTTGGCTTTTTTACACCTATGTAATTCATAATTTCCCAAATCATCATATAATTTTACTTTAAGGTCTTTGACCTATTTAATTTGGCTTACGCATTCTTATATACAACTGTCATGCAATTGATTACATAAGTACTGTTACAAAAAATTTTCGACATTTATCTATTCATAACCTACTATTTGTGATTTACCTTATATTGAATGTCGAATATCAGGAGAAAAGCTAAATATTTGGTTTACATTACATTTGTGCATGAGTAAATAAACCATTAATTAAGTTCTAACAAAAGTTTTCGGCATTTGTTTTTTACAATTAACTATATGACAATAGTTTGTAAAACACGCAAGCTACATTAAATAGGTCGGAGACCTTAATTGCAGCCCTCGCCATAATCAACAAACTTTACTTTAAAGTGCTGACCATAATCAACATACTTTATCTTAAAGTCTTCACCGTATTTTACAATTTTCCATTTTCCAACTTTACCTTCTCCGTAATTTACTCTTTTTACTTTTAAATCCTCACCATAACTTACTCCTTTAACTTTATAATCCTCACCATATTCTACTATTTTTATTTTGCCGTATACATGACAGTATTTTCCTTTAGGTTCTGATTTTGTTCTATTAATAAATGCAAAACCTGAAAAAATAAAAATAGCTAAAACTCCTATAATTAATAGTTTTTTCATATTGTTTAAATTTATTTAAATTATTAAATTTGTATATAAAGTCTTCGACCTATTTATAGTTGCTTACGCATTAATACAAAAACAACTTAATAAGTAAGTTATGAATAGTTAAATGTCGAAAAACTTTTGTTACAATACTTACTGATGTGCTAAGTTAATCATTTTTTTTGTTTTTACAAATTTATTTCTATAATTTATGGTTATGAATTCAATTATACAATGGATTACGATGGAATAGGATTAATGAAAAAAATTATCAATAAGTAGTCTTACAAAAGTTTTTTGACATTTACCTATTCATAACTTCTTGATTAAATTACCTTTGTACTAATGCGTAAGAAACTATAAATAGGTTGAAGACCTTAAAATTAGGTTTTCATTTTTTTCTTTTTTGCAGCAGGGAATAATATATTATTCAATATCAATCTATAACCTGGAGAGTTAGGATGAAGTTTCAGATTTGTTTTTGGGTCATTTACAAAATGTCGATAATCTTCAGGATCGTGACCACCATAAAAAGTCCAAGTACCTTTACCATATGTTCCATGTATATATTTTGCTTCATTAGCTGCTTTATTCTCACCCAAAATCAGAACATTAGATTTAATATACGATTTTACAAAAGAAGTAGTTTGCCCCATAAACCCTTTTATTGTATTGGTATGGTTTTGGCATAGCATAGTTGGCACAGGATCCCATTTTGCTGAAAAATCGAATAAAACAAAGTAATCATTACTTTCGTTTATATTTCGAGTTGAAGTTGCATCTATTGTTGAAAATTCATATTCGTATGGATTTCTGCTAATTTTAAAATTTTTAAATGCAAAAGTATTATTAAAATTTAATTTTTTTTGCATATCGTGGTCAGAATGATCTCCATCAAACATTGGTTCACAAATGTCCACACCATCAGCAGCTAACGAAATATCATATGTATCGGTTGCCGAACACATAGCAAATAAAAACCCACCACTTGCAACATAATTTCTTATTGTTTTTGTAACAAATAGCTTAAGTTCTGATACTTTTTTAAAGCCTAATTTTTGTGCAACAGCTTCGTTTTCTCTTTTATTATTAATATACCATGTTGCATTTCTATACGCTCCATAGAACTTTCCATATTGACCTGTAAAATCCTCATGGTGAAGATGAAGCCAGTCATAATTAGCCAATTTACCATCAATAATTTCTTTATCGTATATAATATCGTATGGAATTTCGGCATATGTTAATGCCATTGTAACTGCATCGTCCCACGGGAGTTTACTTTTTGGAGAATATACAGCTATTTTGGGAACTTTTTCTAGTTTAACTCTATCCATGTTTACATTTGGTCTTGCTATTTCTGCAAAAATTGCATTTGCTTGAGCATCGGCTATAACTTCGTAGCTTACACCTCTTATTAAACATTCGCTTTCTATATCTTTAAGGTGAGGTGTGATAAAACTTCCTCCTCGGTAGTTAAGCAACCAACTGATATTTACTTTGTTTTGAAGAGTCCAAAAAGCAATTCCATATGCTTTTAAATGATTTTTTTGGGAATTATCCATTGGTATCAAAATCTTTGTAGCATTACCAATAGTTGTAATAAAAATAAGTATTATTGTAAGTAGTGTTTTCATGAGTCTTTATAGTTATATTATTATATTATATCTTAAATGTATAATTTGAGAATTGATTGTTAGTTGGTAAAACCAAAAGTAAAATATACTGTTTATTGTAAAAAATCTAATTACTCCTTTTATGCATATATTGTTTATTTGCTCTGGTATCCCAGTTTCATATTGTTTGAGGGCTTCTAAATTATAATGTAAGCATAATACTAAAAATCTACTGATTGTTTAAGCTAAGTAATTCACAAATTTTCTATTACTTTTTTGTAAATTCTAACATTTTGTTATCATAATTTACAAAATATTGCCCTTTTTTATATTTTGAAATATTAATTATTTTACCATACCCTTTTTTAACTAATCTTCCGTAATAATTATATATTTCATAATCTGTATTATCAGAAAACTTTATTTCTTTTCTAGGTTTTGTTGGCGAATATGTTATTGGCATTGATAGATTTCTAAAAATTACTTCGGGTGAATATCTGGGTTTTAGAGAATAATCAACTTGTTTTATTCTAAATTTATTACTTCCAGTATGTGTACGAACTGCTAAAGAATAGGTGTTTGGGACTTTTGTTCCTCTTCCATATCTTTTACCCACTCTTTTCCATTTATTCCATCTAAATTGCTCAACAATAAATGATAATCTGCCTTTTTCTCCAGTAGTTGTCCATTTTAATTTCATATCTTTTCTATCTACTTTTATTGATACAACTTTATATGTACTTTTAGGTTTAAGTACCTCCGCATTAAGGATTTTAGGATGACAATCAGTTTTGTGTTTAATAATAACAACTAGCTTATCGCCTGCTTGAAGTTTATATACTGTCAAATCTATTTCAAACGCACTTGAATTTATCTCATCAATTGCTATTTGTCCGTTTACTGTTACTTCGTACACACAAAATCCAACTCCTGTTGATGCAAATGGGTTCATTACAAATAGGTTTTCTCCTTGATATATACCTTCGATTTTTATTTCCCCTGCCAGTATTGTTTGTAAATACAATAGAAATAAAATGGAAATTATAATTTTTCTCATTCTTAAATCTTTATTTTGAATATCTTGTTATTTGAATTAATATTAAGGTCTTCGACCTATTTAATGTGATTTATAAATCACTGCTATGCAGTTAATTGCACAAAATAAATATCGAAAAATTTTTGTAAGACTACTTATAACAAAATTAATATTTGTTTTTTTTACTAAGATAAAATATTGGTAAAGCTTTTATACTTAATTTTAAGCTGATTATGCATGATATATAATCAATTATTTTAAAAAAAAATCATACGAAATATATAAAAGTCTTTGTATGAACACTCTTAATGTATAAACTTAACAATATTTAATAGGTCATAAACCTTAATGTTTTAAATAATATTCAGTAAAGTTAATATCTAATTTTAAATTATCAAAAATAATATGCTAAATTATATAATTTGATTTAATAATAATTTATTTTTTTGATAAAATACTTTTTGGTAACCAGTTTTATGTTAGATACTTTTTAACCGCAAAGTTGTACAAAGCTTAACGCAAAGTTTTGCAAAGTTCCGACCTGTACAATCACATGTATAATAGCGGTTTGTAAAAACATTTAAGCTACATTAAATATATCGAAAATATTACTTATTTGGTTCAAACCAATCTCCATTTTCTTTTATCAAATTAACTAAATCTGTTAATGCTGAATTTTCTTGTATATTTTTTTTTATAACATCTTTGTTTTTATAAAGTGTTATTTTGCCTGTTCCAGTTCCTACATATCCATAATCAGCGTCAGCCATTTCGCCGGGTCCATTTACAATGCAGCCCATTATACCTATTTTTAGTCCTGTTAAATGTGATGTCTTTTCTTTAATTTTGGCTGTTGTTTTTTGTAAATCAAATAAAGTTCGTCCACACGATGGACAAGAAATATACTCAGTCTTTGATACTCTAACTCGTGATGCCTGTAAGATTCCAAAAGATGTTGAATTTATTATACTTTCTGATATTTTTTTACCATTCGACAGCCATAATCCATCACTAAAACCATCAATTAAAAGCGAACCTGTATCACATGCACTTTTAATCTGAAATTGTTCAATATCTGATTCATTATAATTATTAAATATTATTACTGGATTTTTAATATTTTCTTTATTTAAAAAATAAAAGAAAGCTCTTTGTTCAGCAACTTTGTTTATATTTTCAGAATTGAGTACAAAAACAGTTTTTCTATCACAAATTTCTTTATCAATTTTACTGATGTCAGTATATTTTAGTTTTACAAAATTTAGTTTGTCTGATATAATTTTTGTTACTAAATACTCATCAATTTCAAATAGCGGATATGTGTTTTTCTTATTTTCCCAATTTCCAATATTTTGAATAAACTGTGCTTCAATATTTGATGTAATTTCATTTTCTATATAAAAATAGTCAGGAATTTGATTTTCATTGTCAGAGATATTTTTATAATCTAACAAACTATGTATAACAACAGGTTTATTTTTGCCACCAATATTTAATATACTATCTGTTTTATTTTTATTATATTCAAAAGGATTAAGATAATGATTCGTATCAATTATTTTATTATGAATATCTCTATTTGCAAAATATTTAACAATTTTTTCAGCGACAGGTATTTCTTTTTCAGGCTCTTCGGTAAGCGAAACTCTAATTGAGTCGCCTATACCATCGGCTAATAAAGTACCTATTCCAACTGCTGATTTTATCCTGCCATCTTCGCCATCGCCTGCTTCGGTAACTCCTAAATGTAATGGATAATTCATATTTTCGAGTATCATTTTATTTACCATTAGTCTGTAGGCAAATACCATAACTCTTGTATTACTTGATTTTAGCGATATAACAACATTATTAAAATTTTCATCTTTGCATATTCTAAGAAATTCTAATGTCGATTCGACCATGCCCAGAGGAGTATCACCATATTTACTCATTATTCTATCGGATAATGAACCATGATTTGTGCCAATTCGAATAGCTGTATTATACTGTTTACAAAGATTTAGTAGAGGAATTAAGCGTATTTTTATTTTATTTGCTTCTTTTAAATATTGTTCATCTGTATAGTCAATATTTTTTGAGTTTTTTTTATCAACATAATTACCCGGATTTATTCGAATTTTATCAACAACAGGAGCAAGTAATTCTGCAACTTTCGGATTAAAATGTACATCGGCAATTATCGGCGTATTATATCCTTTTTCTGATAATAATTTTTTTATTTGCTTAATATGACTTACTGATGATACTGATGGTGTAGTTATTCTAACATACTCGCAACCAGTTTCAATAAGTCTGATACATTGAATTAGTGTGGCATTAATATCTGATGTGTTAGTATTGGTCATTGATTGTATTCTAATAGGATTCTTGTCACCAATTTTTTTATTACCAATACTAAACTCATTTGTTTTATGCCTTGAATAGCGAGTTAAGCTTTTACAATATTTGTATTTATTCATCTAATTAATAAAGAATTAACAATTATTTAGGTTCATAAAATTTATTTATTTTCATTATTCAATCAACAGAATATCAGATGTTATAAGATATTTATGCGTAAGCAAAGTAAAAAAGGCTATAAGAGCTATTTTTTTACAAACCAGTCATTCTTTGAATAATATCTTGGCATTCAGTTTCATCAATATATTCAAAAATATCATTATAAATTCCGCTTATTTGATAACCGCCTTTATATTTATAATCACAGTCATCAAAGTTTTCAACTTTACAAGATTTGCATTGTAATATTTCTGCTTTTTTACACATTATTTTTAAATGTTTTATTTGTTGAAGTGTTTTTATTATATAATTATAAAGATACCATTTACCTTTACAAACTTGCTTCAAATCGTTAATATTTACATTTATTTTATCTGCAAAATTCTTTAATTCTGTTTTTTTTGATTGTAATTTTCTAAAAATATATTTTCGTCTGTCTTCTTCTTTTATTTTATCATCATCATATCCAACAATTGAGTTATAATCTGTTAGACAAGAATTTTTTAGAGCCTCTAATGATATTGTATATAATTCGTTAGTTATTTTATTAAAATTATTTTCTACTATATTTAATACTTCTTCTGTTATTATATTTTGATTAGCATAAGTTAATTTTTCAATTAATTTTTTTAGATTATTTTTAGTTGCAAAATATGTTTCAATAGAATAATATTTTAATATAAATAATCCTTTTAGTGTTTTATAATCAATATTATCTGATGACAAAGGACGGTATGGTCTAACATCTCTATCTATGATACCTAATACTTTATCAATATTATCTTTTCTTTCTTCAAATTTTGCTTGTAATTTATGTATAGCTTTTATTACATTATCGCATCCTGATGAATATTCATCAATTATATTAACAGGATAAATATCTATTTTTTTATTGATTTTTTTGGCAATTCGAGAATAAATTTGTGCATCGTCTTTACCTTCGACTAAAATAAAAGCTGTTTTAGTAAATATTGCAGTATTTAATAATTCATATAAATCATATTTCATTTTAGTTCAATTAAATAATTAGAATTATTATGTGCTATTGACGGACTGTGAGAAGCTACAATAATTTGAGCTTTAGAATTTATGCGACTTAATAATGGTAAAAAATCTCTTTGCCATTTTAGATTTAAAGAGATTTCGGGTTCATCTATTATTAAAAAATTTCGTTTGTTTCCAATAATAAGAAATAGTGTAAGAATACTTAATAAATTTCGTTCTCCACTTGATAGTTCGTGTAATTCGTGAAAACTCTTATTTTTTAATTCAATATATACATTTTTTTCATTTACAATCAATTTTTTACCATCATACAAATGTTCGTTAAAAATTTCTACTAATTTATTTATAGATTCAAGTGTTGGATTTGCTTCTTCGGCACTTTTTACAATATTAAGAAGCATAGAACGAAATATTTTACTTTTTTCGATATGGCTTTTATCTTTTATTTTTAAAAATTTTTTTATTTTTTTTGCTAAAAAAGAATTTTCTTTTGGTATTGCTTTTAATATAAAATCTTTATTTGATTCTATTCTTGCAGCAAAATTATCAGGAAGTAAAAAATCTTCATCTTTTTCATCAATTTCAATTGCTTTTTCAATTGTTTCAATAAAAGCATTTTTTATTTTTTCTGAAATGATACTTTGTCCTTTAATATATTGGTTTATAATTACATCTTTTATATCTTCTATTTTAACAGAATCAATTGATAAATGTGTTTGATTATCAATCTGTTCCAAAAAGTCGTTTTTTTCTTTTTTGCTTAATAAAAAATATTCAATTTCTTTTATTACACGACTAATTTTATCAAATATCATGGCAGCATAATGTTTATCCATATCATTATGGACTGTAAAAGAGTCTAAAATATCATTTTTATTAAACTCATTTTTTAATTCTACTAACTTTAGATATAAATTTTTGTAATCTATTTTTCTATTTCCATTTATTATTCGTTCTTTATAATGCAATATTTTTTCTAAATTGCTTGTTATTACGCTTGTTAGACCTTTATATGATATAAGTTCGTCTAAATGTTCAATTAATTTATTTTTTTTATCTATATGTAAAATTATTTTCTGTTCTTGAATAATACCTCTATGTACACCAAAAAGGATAGAGTTGGAATTATATAATTCCGAATTATTTCCCCAGTCAATATCCCCATTTTGGTCACGTTTAATAATTATATTTTTTTCAATTTTATTTTTACTGTATGTAATATTGACTTGCTGAACATTTTCTTGAAATAAAATTTCACTGTCTTTATTCAAAACTGCAAATAAAATTTTTAATAAAGTTGTTTTTCCTGAACCATTTTCACCATAAATAACACTAATCGATTCTGTTGAAAAAACTATTTTTTTCTCATAATTAAGGTCTTTAAATCCCCTAATATTTATACTTTTTAAACGTATCATTATCAAATTATTTAAATGCTGATTTAAGGTCTTCAAGCTATTTAATATCGCTTGCGCTTGATATATTATTAATTGTAATTCAAAAAAAAGGTTTTTCGATATTTACTTAGTCGTAACTTTCTGATTAGATTCCCTTTGTACAAATGCGTAAGCAACTATAAATAGGTCGAAGACCTTATTTTATCTCATAGCATTCCAACCTTGTGCTGTCATTGGAATTTTTGTACCATCTTTTGCTATCAAATTCATATCATTAGATTTTGTAATATTACCAATTATTGATATTAGATTATTGGCTTTTATTTTTTCGACATCTTCAGGACTAACAGTAAATAACAATTCGTAATCCTCGCCACCGCTAAGAGCTGTTACAATTGGGTCGATATTAAATTCGAGAGACATATCTATAGTTTGCTGTGCAATTGGAATTTTATCTTCGTATATGTCGCAGCCAAGCCCAAACTGACTACAAATATGTATTATTTCAGATGATAATCCATCGGAAATATCTATCATTGAAGTAGGTACAATATTATTACTATTAAAAAAATTAATAATATCATATCTTGCTTCTGGTTTTAATTGCTTTTGTAAAATATATTCGTGACCACTAAGGTTTGGTTGTATTTTCGGATTTTCCTGATATATATATTTCTCTCTTTCAAGTAATTGTAAACCTACATATGCAGCACCTAAATCGCCACTTACGCATATTAAATCACCTGCATTTGCAGTATTTCTATAAACAACTTTATCTTTTTCTACTTCGCCAATTGCGGTAATACTTATTGCAATTCCTTTGTGTGAAGACGATGTGTCCCCACCTATAATATCAACTTTATAATTTTCGCATGCTGCTTTTATTCCTTCATACAATTCTTCAATTGCTTCATACGGAAACCTATTCGAAACTGCTATAGAAACAGTTATTTGTTTAGGTTTGGCATTCATTGCATAAACATCAGATATATTGACTACTACCGATTTGTAGCCTAAATGTCTCAATGGAACATATCCTAAATCAAAATGTACTCCTTCAATCAACATATCGGTTGTAACAACGGTTAAATTGTTTGATAGATTTAAAACCGCCGCATCATCACCAATACCTTTTATAGTCGATTTATTTGTAATTTTTATATCTTTTGCTAATTTTTCAATTAGTCCGAACTCACCTATTTCGGAAAGTTCTGTCATCTTTTTATTTGACATAATTTTTATTTTCAGTAAGGTCTTCGACCTATTTAATGTTGCTTATGCGTTTTTACAAACTATTGTTATATAGTTAATTGCAACAATACAGATACCGAAGAACTTTTGTTAGACTACTTATTTATTTATTTGTCTTTTTTTATGTGCTGAAGCCTCTTTGAATTTTGATTTACAAATCACTAATTACAGACTTTAATCAATATTTAATATACTTTTACATAAATTTATACTTTCTTTGTTACCTGTATATTTCCCTTTTTCATCGGACAATTTTATTGTTTGCACCCATGATTGATTATATGGTTTTGCCTGAACAGCTTTAATAACGATATTTAAAGGCTTTACACCAACATCATTAGTAAAATTTGTTCCAACTCCAAAAGCATAATTAATTTTCCCTATACAATGATTAGCTATTTCTTCAACTTTTTCAGGATTAAGACCATCAGAAAAAATTATAGTTTTTGATTTTGGGTCTATTCTTAATTTTTTATATTGCTCAATTGTTTTATCTGTAAATATCAAAGGATCACCCGAATCATGTCTAACTCCATCAAAAAGTTTTGCATATTTTGTATTAAAAACATTAAAAAAAACATCAGTTGTAAAAGTGTCAGATAAAGCTATTCCTAAATCACCTTGATAAACTTTTACCCAGTTATCAAGTGCTAATGTATTAGCCATTTTGTAGCCATAATTTGCTGCATGAACCATAAACCACTCATGAGCATGGGTTCCAATTGGTATTAAATTATATTTTTTTGCAAAGAACACATTGCTTGTTCCTGTAAACGAATCGCTTCCATAATCGACTAATGTTTTCACAACCAAATTATGATTATCGAAAGAGTGTCTTCTACGTGTTCCAAAATCGGCTACTTTTACCCCCAACAGATTATATCTTATTGCTTTATTTCGTGCTATTTCAATAACTTCACTTTTTCGGTAGCCTTTTTGTTTTGTTTGCTTAAAATAAAGCTCTGAAATCATTGCCATTAAAGGAACTTCCCAAAGTATGGTTCTATACCAATACCCCTCAATTGAAACCTGTAAATTACCTTGTTTTTGAATAATACCAACTTCGCTAGTATCATATTTGTATCCCTTCAAAAAATCCAGATAGGTTGGATCAAGATAATAGCATTTTTCTCTCAAAAAATCTTTTTCTTCATCAGTAAGTTGAAGACCTTCAAGTTGCTTTATTTGTTTTCTAAGTTCTTCTCCAAATCCATCAGGAAATTCAGTATTTGCTCTATTGATAAATTCATATCTAATTTTTGTTCTTGGAAACAACTTAATAACAGCACTTTGCATTGTAAATTTATATAAATCATTATCAATAATGGAATGTATCATAGCTTTATATTTTAGAATTTATATTTTAATAAAAAAACGGCACATTTTTGACTAAGTGCCATTTTTTTTAATAATCATTATTTATTTCATTTATAATTTCTTAGCTTGCTTTTTTGTTATTTGCTTGGTAACAGATTGATTTAAGGTCTTCGACCTATTTATAGTTGCTTACGCATTAGTACAAAGATAATTTAATCAGTAAGTTATAAATAAGTTAAATGTCGAAAAATTTTTGTAACAATACTTAACAGTATATAAACTAATATAATAGCAAATATAAACTAAAATGTACTTAATAAAAAACGTTTTTGCATTCTATAGTTTAAATTCAATGAATTAATCTTAATACAGCTACCAGTTTTAAGTTGGACTTTATGATTAAAACTACTTGAAAAACAAAATTTTCCAACATTACGTAGCTAGCCTTAAAAAGCCTT
Organism: Bacteroidales bacterium; assembly: GCA_029938185.1. GTDB lineage: Bacteria > Bacteroidota > Bacteroidia > Bacteroidales > JAOZVK01 > JAOZVK01. The sequence continues at coordinate 19,786 of JAOZVK010000030.1, forward strand.
ACCCTAAGTCCACACTGCAAATAGTTCTTTATCTTTAAATTTAATAGTTTCTTTTTTAAATTGTTTATTCTTATTGAAATCAAAAACAAGCAAATATCCTTTTCTAAGTGAGTAAATATCAAGGTAATCATTGAGTTGTATCAAACCCGTTTCATGATACTTTTGACCTCTCCAAATTTTCAGTTCAATAACATATCTTTTTTCATTATATGTAATTGCTAAATCCATTTTACGCTCACTACCTACCACTGGTTCTTTAAAAACAAACCCTTTGCCGTTTATAATTGGTTGTAAATAACTTAGAAATATTAATCTGGCTTGTCGCTCAATAAATTTTTTGTCTGTATGAGAATAATTTTCTTTAAAAAAGTTTTGGAAACGAAGCAAAATATATTCCAAATCAATATCATCACCTTTGTAATACTGATTTTCGGAATATATTGATTTAAAATGTCCGGAATTATCCATTATTGAGAGCATTAAATCATAAATTCTTTGCTCAAAAATACGATTATGAATTTTACATTTTTTATTCTTATCTCTTATAATTGCGTGGGTTTTTGCGATATACACAATTCTATCACTTGTTACATAGGCTTTATCTTTGCTTTCGATAAGTATTTCATAAATAAACGTGTAAAGTTTGTCATCGTTTTGAAGATTTTTAGCAATACTGTCAAATAATGTCATTTCGTATCCACCATAAACAATAATTTTAAAAGCATCTTCAACATCTTCTAAATACCAATTTTTATTTTTACGGTTTTTAATAATTTTTTCGTAAATAATTTTACACATTTTACTCACTAAGTACGGGTAGCCACTTGTGTAATAATATAATTTTTCTGATATTTCTTTTTTGGAAATATGTACATTTGGGTGTTCGCTTAGAAAATCATTGAGCATTGTAACAATTTGTTCGGCTTTGAAGTGCAAATCAACATTAAGTTCAGTAGCTATATTCCATGGGCTGTTTAATTGTTTTATTTCATTAGGTTTTAGTTTTAATTTAATGGTTTTTATGTCGTGAACACCAGCAAGTATTACAGAATGAAAGGTGCTGTCTTCATTGCTGTTTCGCAATAAATACTTATCACGCAACATGCCCAGAAAATGTAAAAATATTTGACTGTTACTTGATTTATCAACTTCATCAATTATTAAAACTATTTTCTTTCTTTTTTTTTCAGTAAATTCAGTTATAAAATTTGATAAAGTTTTAAAATTCACCATCTTCTCAGATGCAAGTCTAAATTCTTCGGCAAGCTTTTTATCTTTTCTTTTTGAATCGTAGTATAAAATTTCTAGAAAACCTTTACTAAATGTTTTCTCATTTATATACATATTATCACCTATTCCTTCAAAACTTGTTTTAATAAGAAAGTAGTTTTTTTTTTGCCTTATAATGTTGGAAAGTTCAAGAATCGTTGTTGTTTTACCAAATTGTCTGCCACCGAGTATTGAGAAATATTCTCCGTATTCAATCAATTGTTCAAAAACTGTATTCATTTGCTCACTTGTATCAACCATGTAATGCATATTTCGCACACACAATCCAGTATCATTAAATCTTCTTTTCATTTTTTTATACTATATATGTTGTAAAACTTTGTTTTTTTAACAAAATTTTTAATAAATAATTGAATTTTAAAGTGTAAACCAATTCGTAGTTCGTAATTACCGTTTACATCGTTATGCTTTATAATTTTTACTCAGTTTTGTTAAAATGTGTATGTCCATAAAGTCAGTTCTTTTGTTATAATAGTCAAAGTATCACGATATTTATAGTATAAAAAACGGCTACTAAAGTTCACGGAGAATAAGTTGTGATGCAAATATAATATTTATAGGTAATTTATTTATGATAATACAAAAGTTTTTTAATTTTATAGTATTCGAGCTTACCCACATAAAATTTCTTAGCTTACTGTGCTCAGCAAGTGTTTTTCACCTGCTGCTGTATTTGTGCCACCGAGCAAAATAAAAAATCTGACTAAGTACTGTTACAAAAGTTTTTAGATACTTACCCATTCATAACTTACTGATTAAATTACCATTGCACTAATGCGTAAGCAACTATAAATAGGTCGAAGACCTTAAATAAATTATATACAGAACAATACTTGACATTTAATTTTGTTTTTATTAATTTTGCATTAAATAAATTTTACAAATTAAAAACTCAAAACAATGCTTATAAGATATTTAAACCCCAGATATGATACAA
>JAOZVK010000331.1 GCA_029938185.1 Bacteroidales bacterium
GAATAAAATTAGAACTAATAATATTTTGTAAATTATTAGTTTTTATAAGCCCAGAGTTAAGGTGTAACTTTACGGTTAAAAAGTGTCCAACTTAAAATCAGGTAATCAAAATGCGCAAGCCACATTAAATTAGGTCGAAGACCTTGCAGAAAATAAAAAAATGATAAAAAATCCCGAATTAAAATTAGCAGGTGAATTTGTTCAAAATACAAATCGTAATATTTTTCTTACAGGAAAAGCAGGAACTGGAAAAACAACATTTTTAAGGTCACTAAAATATAAATCGCTAAAACGAATGGTTGTGGTTGCGCCAACTGGAGTTGCTGCAATCAATGCAGGAGGTGTTACAATTCATTCATTTTTTCAGCTTCCTTTTGGTCCAATTATATGCGAAAGAGTTGGTGGAAGCAAAGCCAATAATCCTAATTTTAGACAAAAGTTTAATAATAAAAAAATAAAGATTATTAAAACCTTAGATTTATTGGTAATTGACGAAATTTCGATGGTACGTGCCGATGTGCTTGATGCAATTGATGAAACTCTACGAAGATACAAAAACCGTTATATGCCTTTTGGTGGAGTTCAACTATTAATGATTGGCGATTTGCAACAATTAGCTCCAGTTGTGAAACATGACGAAATGAGTATTTTAAGTCCATATTATGAATCTTTGTTTTTTTTTAATTGCATAGCATTGAAAGAAGCAAATATGATTACCATAGAATTGAAACATATTTATCGACAAGATGATGATGTTTTTATAAAAATTCTTAACGAAATAAGGGATAATAAACTCTCAAAGCAATCATACGATTTACTTCACGAAAGATATATTCCCGATTTTCAGACTGTCGAAAATATGGGATATATTACACTAACAACTCATAATAAATCGGCAAATATCATTAACGATGAAAAGCTTGGTAACATTAAAAGGTCATCTCATGTGTTTGAAGCAAAAGTAAATGGTAATTTTCCTGAACACTCCTACCCTACCGATTTCAGATTAAAGCTTAAAACCGGTGCGCAAGTTATGTTTGTTAAAAATGATAGCGATGTAAAAAAACGATATTTTAATGGGAAAATAGGAAAAATTACAGGTTTTGACGATGACATAGTTTTGGTTAAATGTGAGGGAGATGACGAAATAATAAGAGCAGGCACAGAAATATGGGAAAATATTAGATATAATATTAATAAAGTCTCAAAAGAAATTGAAGAAGATTTTGTAGGTTCGTTTACACAATACCCATTGAGACTTGCATGGGCAATTACAATTCACAAAAGTCAGGGACTAACTTTTGAAAAAGCTGTTATTGATGCTAGTTCGGCATTTGCTCACGGACAAACTTATGTTGCCTTGAGTCGTTGCAAAACATTAGAAGGTTTGGTGTTAAGTTCAGAAATTTCAACATCTGCAATTATTTGTGATACAGAAGTAATAAATTTTAATAAACAATCTGAAAAAAATCAACCAAATGAAGCCGAACTTAAAAACTCAATACATAAATATCAAGCCGAACTAATCTACGAACTATTTAATTATAAGCAACTGGCATATAGATTTAGAATTTTTAATAAAAACTTATACGAATATTCCGAAAATTATACCGGAAATATAAGAGATACTATTATATATATAAACCAAACCGCTATACCAAAAATATCGGGAATTGCTGAAAGTTTTATTAAACAGGTAAACTCAATTTTGAAAAAAAATCCTGATGCTGAAAAAAATTTACCATTATTGGAAAGACTTAAAAAAGCTGCCGATTATTTTATCAATTTTCATGAAAATGAGATAATAAAAAAAATCGAAGACAGTAGTTTTGAAACAAATAATACAAGTATAAAAAAGGCAATTAACGAAAACCTTTCATCAACCAACGAAATTTTAAATATAAAACAACAAAGCCTAAAAGTTTGTATGTCTGGTTTTAATTCAAAAAAATATCTTGAAATTAGAGCAAAATCAGCATTAGATGAAAAGAAAAAAGTAAAAAATACAGTTAGGGTACAAGAGACTGAAACAAAATATCCCGAACTATATTCAATACTTAAAGAATGGAGAAAAAATGAAGCTGAGGAAAAAGATATTAAATTGTTTATGGTACTAACTAACAGGTCATTGCAAGAAATAACAAATAATATTCCTACAACAGACAGACAAATAAAAGCAATATCAGGAATAGGAAAAGCAAAATTTAAACAATATGGTGAAAAAATAATCTCAATAGTTACAGATTATATTCAAAATAGTGATATTGAGCCTAATGAAGATATGCCTATTCCAGTGAAAACTGAAAAGAAGAGTAACTGGGAGCTCAGTTATGAAATGTATAAAGAAGGAAAATAAATTGAGGAAATAGCAAAAGCACAAGGGTTTGTAGTTTCAACAATCGAAAATCATCTTGGACGTTTTGTAGCAAGTGGAGAAATAAAAATTGAAGAATTTTTAGACAATGATACTATTAACACAATAATGTCATATTATAAAGAACATCCTGAAGCTTTGCTATCAGAAGCAAAAAAAACATTAGCTGATGAAATTACATATTCACAACTTAAATTAGTAAAACATCATGTTGGCTCTTTAGCCTAATTTAAATACACTTAAAAATATTATTTTATGAAAATTGAATTATTAAGTATCAATTTAGTTAATTTTTTGACCAAAGCAGGATTAAGTTTATCAACAGCAAAAATTGTAGAAACAGTTATTTTATTATTATTAATTTTATTAGTTTCTGCTATTGCAAATTTTGTTACAAAAAAGATAATAATAAACATTCTTAAACATATTATAATTAAAACAAAAAATAAATTTGATGATGTTTTTCTTGAAAATAATGTATTTAACTCATTATCACATATTGTACCTGCTTTAATTATATATTATAGTATACCTTTTGCAATATCAAAAGAATATTCCGAAATAATACAATCATTTACATACATATATATCATTATTGTTGTAATGGTTGTTCTCAATTTGTTTCTAAACTCATTGCACGATATTTATTTAAAACTACCAGTATCAAAAGAAATTAATGCAAAGGGATATATACAAGTTATAAAAATTATTTTCTATGTAATAGGTATTATACTTATTCTGTCTGTTTTGATTGGAAAATCGCCAACAACATTACTTACAGGTTTGGGGGCAATGACAGCAATATTACTATTAGTGTTTAAAGATACTATATTGGGCTTTGTTGCAAGCATTCAACTATCGTCATACAAAATGTTGAAACGAGGCGATTGGATTTCGATGCCAAGCAGAAAAGCAGATGGCAATGTTCTTGATATTACTCTTAATACTGTTAAGGTTCAGAATTTTAATAAAACAATCAGTACAATTCCTACTCATGTTTTAATGTCCGAATCGTTCGTAAACTGGGAGGGTATGCGAGAATCGGGCGGAAGACGAATAAAACGCTCAATAAATATTGATATGAAAAGTATCAAGTTTTGTGACGAAAAGATGATAGAGAAATTAAAAAAAATTAGTTTGATAAAAAATTATCTCGAAGAAAAACAAAATGAACTTGTAGAATATAATTTAGATAATAATATTGATAACTCTGTTGTTGTAAATGGTCGAAGAATTACTAATATTGGTACATTTAGAAAGTATGTAGAACGTTATTTGGTTTCAAATTTACAAGAGGTAAAATTTGAGAAATATTATGACAATGGTATAGAAAAAGAAAAAGAAGTAGTTGTAAAAGAAGGAAAGTTTAAACCAGATATGACATTAATAGTGCGTCAATTGCAACCAAGCGAAAAAGGCTTACCAATTGAAATATATGTTTTTACATCAACAGTGAATTGGGTAGAATATGAAGCTATACAGGCAGATATATTTGACCATATTTTGGCAATAGTTCCAGAATTTGGTTTAAAGATATTCCAAAATCCAACGGGTGAGGATTTTTTGAGTTTAAGTAATAATTTTAGCTCGAAGAGTTAATAGCTAAAAGTCAAATTGTTAACCTAATAAGAATGATAAAAATAAAACATTTTATAAAAAATTACGTTTCATAAAATATAATGTTATATACAACTGCAAGTAACGGAATAACAAAGAATAACAAAAATCACTAAGTATTTTAAAGGATACTTAATTGAAATTGAATCAAAGAGAATAATGGCAAAAACTAAAACAATAGATGTTGATAGCAAAATTATATCAATTATAGAATATAAAGAGCAGGATTACATTAGTTTAACCGATATGGTAAGAAGTGAATATGGAAATGACCATATTAGAAATTGGATGCGAAATAGAAATACCGTTGAATACTTAGGAATTTGGGAAACCTTACATAATCCTGATTTTAAAGGTGTCGAATTCGACACCTTTAAAAAACAAGCTGGATTAAATAGCTTTAACCTTACACCCAAAAAATGGATTGAAAAAACAGATGCAATTGGCATAATCTCTAAATCTGGTAGATATGGTGGAACTTACGAACACAAAGATTTAGCTTTTGAGTTTGGTGCATGGTTAAGTCCCATGTTTAAATTATTGATAATTAAAGAATATCAACGATTAAAAGAGATTGAAACTAATAAGTATAATCTGGAATGGAATGTTAAAAGAATACTAAGCAAAACAAATTATCACATACATACTGATGCTATTAAAAATCATATTATCCCACATTCTAATAATACAACAGAAACGGAATGGCTTGTATATGCAGAAGAAGCAGATATTTTGAATGTTGCTTTATTTGGTTGCACTGCAAGACAATGGCGAGATGCAAATCCTGAACATGCAGAAAAAAAACTAAATATTAGAGATTTTGCAAGCATAAATGAATTGGCTGTTTTGTCAAACCTTGAAAGTATGAATGCAGAAATGATTAACAATAAAATAGACAGTAAAGCACGGTTCGATAAACTTAGACAAATTGCTAAATATCAATCCAAAATTCTAAATGAAAAAGATTTTATGAAAACATTGAAACGCCAATCGGAAACAACATATATTAATGCGCAGAAACGACTTGATAAATAGATGAAATGCACACAACTATTTTAATACTATATACAACCACATATTTATATGTAATTGAACCATTTAAAATATAATTAAAAATTATTTATATGAAATATTTAACTATTATAATACTTGCATTCATGAGTTTGTATACAGATTGTGGTGAACCACCATACTATTATTCTGACTATAAACCAATACTAATGCATAGAGATGTGTTGGGAAAATCTATAGCATTTAGCTCATCAAGAGATTTGAAAGAGCCAGGTAAAATTTATGTAAAAGGGAATATCCTATATATTAATGAAAAATACACAGGCTTTCATGTCATTGATAATACTGACCCACAAAATCCTATAAACACAGGTTTTATTACTGTGCCTGGCTCAATTGATATTGCAATAAAAAAGGATATTTTGTATGTTGATAATTCTGTAGATTTAGTTGCTATTGATATTTCGAATGGTGTTCAAAACTTATCGGTGAGTAAACGAGTAAAAAGTGTTTTTCCTGAACTATTACCCCCCGATGGTAGAACTTTAGATACTGAATATAAGCAGGAAAACAGACCAGCTAATACTGTTATTGTAGGTTGGGTGAAAATAGGAAAATAAGGTTTTTGACTTTTTTTAATTAAAAATTAAATTTTAAACTCATGAATAAATATATAATTACAACAATACCTTTACTTGTTTTTTTTCTATTAATTGGATGTAAAAGCGATAGCGATTCATCAACATCATCAGATACTGGACAAGGAGGCTCAACTGCAAGATTTACAATTATAAATGATTATCTTTATACTGTAAATGAAAATTCTTTACGAGTATTTGATATAACATTACCCGAATCGCCAAATTTTAATGTTGATGTTCCTATTGGTTTTGGAATTGAAACCATCTTTCCGTACAAGAATAATTTGTTTATAGGTTCGCAAACAGGAATGTATATTTATGATTTAACAAATCCTAAAGTACCAAGCTTATTATCAACATACAGGCATGTATATAGTTGCGACCCTGTTGTTGTGCAAGGTAATTATGCATATGTAACTCTTCGTTCGGGCAATACAAGATGTAGACGTGGCTCTAACGAGTTGCAAATAATTGATATAAGTAATTTGAGTTTACCCAAATTAGTACAATCATATCCTATGAGTAATCCAAAAGGGCTTGGAGTTGATGGCAATAATCTTTTTATTTGTGATAATGGCATTAAAATTTACGATATATCAGTTACTCCAATACAACTGAAAACTAAATTTTCGATTAGTGCAAATGACCTTATTCCTTTTGATAATAAACTGCTTGTAATTGGCGATGACGGTTTTTATCAATATAAATATACTGATACTGATATTACTTTGTTGAGCTCAATTCTTAAAACATATCAATATACTTTTAGGAAATGATGAATTATAAATTACAAATTACGAATTGGTTTACACCTAAATATAAGTATCTTACAAAAAACAAATCGGA
>JAOZVK010000332.1 GCA_029938185.1 Bacteroidales bacterium
TATTTAGCTAATTATACAAAAATAAATGTCGAAAAACTTTTGTAAGACTACTTATTTTTGTTTTTTGCATAGCGTATATCGACTACACATATAGTAAGTAATTAACAATGAACAATGGATAATTAACAATTTTGCTTACGCTTGATAAACAGCATAATAAAAAAAACAAAAGTGTTGTTTTTATATATCGACCTACTTATTGGACATTATTTTATTTTTTGACAGGATTAACAGGATTGATTTTTATCCTGTTACGAAACTCCTGATAAACAAGACTGTCCAACTTCTGACGGGTAGCAGTTTTTTGTAAAGTAACATAAATAGCTTGACGACCTTAATCTAAAAATTATATAATAATGGGAAAAAGAGGTAAAAGAACAAAAAATAAAATTGAAAATAAAAAAGTAGTAAAATCTGTAGCTAAAAATAAAGTTAAGGATAATTATATTAATAAAAATCCTATAAAAAAATACAACAATGAATTTATAAAACACCTTATATTATATCAAAAATACTATTGGGTTTTTCTAATTACACTTATTACTTTTGTTGTTTTTTCTTCGGCTTTTGATAACGATTTTGTAAACTGGGACGATGATAGATATATAACTGGAAATCCGCAAATTAAAGAATTTTCATTTAAAAGTATCGTTGGCTTTTTTACAAACTTTTATTTTTTAATGTATATTCCAATTAGCATTACATCTTATGCTGTTGATTATTACATAGGTAATGGTTTAAACCCATTTGTTTTTCATTTTACAAATGTTCTTTTTCATTTGCTAAATACCGTTTTAGTTTTTATATTTATATATAAGATAAGTAAATTGGCAAATTCAAAATATTTTTTAGAACTTGCCATAATAAGTTCCGTATTGTTTGGCATCACAACACTTCATGTAGAGTCGGTTGTGTGGGTGTCGGAAAGAAAAGATGTATTATATAGTTTTTTCTTCTTATTAAGTCTTATTATTTATCTTAAATATGTAAAAACTAATAATTTAAAGTTTTTGGTATTAGCTTTACTTTTTTTTGTATTTGCATTAATGTCAAAAGCAATGTCGGTTGTTTTGTCACTTTGTATTGTTGCGATAGACTACTATTTAAAACGAAACTTGTTAAACAAAAAAGTAATTCTCGAAAAAATTCCTTTTTTTGCTTTATCCTTACTATTTGGTATAATAGCGATATATGCTTTGGGCACCGAAGAACCTTTTGTTGATCCATATAAAACGCCAACTCCCGAAACTGAAGCCAGACCATTTTACGAAAATATTGTTTTTGCAAGCTATGGTTTTATAACTTACATTGTGAAACTTATTGTTCCGTATAATTTATCAGCAATTTATCCGTATCCTCCAAAAAATGAGGGTATTCCAATAGAATTTTGGTTTTATCCTTTGCCAGTATTAGCAATAATATATGCTTTTATAAAATCATTAAAAAAGAATCTGCATATAGCTTTTTCAATTGCATTTTTCACCTTTAATGTCTTTTTTGTTTTACAAATATTTTCATATCAAAGCTTTATTATGACTGATAGGTATAGTTATATGTCATCAATAGGTTTGTTTTTTTTGATAGGATATTTAGCAACAAAATTACTTGAAAAAAACAATAAATTAAAAATTCCATTAATTGCTGTTTTTGTTGTTTATCTTACTTTTATATCAATTAAAACTTATGCACGTGTAAATGTTTGGCAAAATAGCATAACTTTATGGGAAGATGTAAACGAAAAAAATCCAAATGTTATAGTTGCATACTATAATAAAGGGAATGCATATCAGGCAAAAGGCGAACTGAAAAAAGCAATTGATGCATACTCATCTGCTGCAAAACTTAATCCAAAACATTTGGGTGCTTTTTCGAACAGAGGAATATGCAAGGCTCAATTAAACGATGTCAAAGGTGCATTAAATGACTTCAATACTGTTGTGAAAGTTGATTCGAATTATGCAAATGTATATTCGAACAGAGGAAATGCTAAGGTGATGCTTAAAGATGATAATGGAGCTTTGGCAGATTATAACAGAGCAATACAACGAAATCCAAATCATAAAGATGCATTGTTTAACAGGGGCTTAATTAAAAATACACTGAAAGACTACAATGGTGCAATTTTAGATTTTGATAAAGTAATAAAAATAAATGCTCAAACTGTTAATGCCTATTTGAACAAAGGAATCGCTCAAGTAAACCTAAACATGAACAATAAAGCTATCGAAAATTTTTCAATTACAATAAAAATGCAAAATAATTCGCCATTAGCTTTTTATTATAGAGCAACAACATATGACAAAATTGGAAAAAAAGAATTGGCACGTAAGGACTATGATATGCTAAACAAATTGCAACCCGATTTTGTAAAATCAAGTATTCAGTTAGGAAACTATTATGACCAACAGGGACAATCACAAATGGCTATCAATGAGTTTAATAAAGCAATCTACATCAATCCAAACTACGAAGAAGCTTATGTACGAAGAGGGGTTGTGTACGCAAAATCAAAAAAATACAAAATTGCAATCAATGATTTTAATAAAGCAATTAATATAAATCCAAATAGTAGCACAGCTTATACAAACAGAGGTTTTGCCAAAGAATTGACAGGAAACAATGCCGAAGCCCTAAAAGATTATGATAAAGCAATAAAGGTAAGCCCTGAATCAATTGTAACATATAACAATAGGGCATTTTTAAGAAATAAATTAAAACTATATAAATTGGCAATTGAGGATTTTAGTACACTTATAAATCTTAGTCCGCAAAGTGGTAAGTATTATTATAATAGAGCAAAAACATATGTATTAATGAATAAATTTGATAAAGCATGTTTGGATTTTAAAAAAGCAAAAGAATTAAAAGTTAATACGGATAATCTGATTAAAAAATATTGTACCATTGTATCATTGAATAATTGAACCATTGAAAGTATAGTTGCTTACGCATTAATATAAAAACAATTTAATCAGAGATTTATGAATAAGTAAATTTTAAAAAATGTTTGTTACAGTACTTAAATAGAAATTGGGAATATAAAATAAAATAGTAAAATTATGGAACATAACTTAGAATTAACTAAAAATACAAAATTCAGTAAAAATGATTACATAAAATCGAATTATTATTTACATAACCCAGTTTTGAATGTTACTAAAATCAATTTTATAACTGATGATAAAGACTGGGTTAAACGGTTATTTAGTGCTAATTTAATAATTAAAATAGCAGGTTATAATGATAGCAATAAAGAAATAGTCAGTTTTCAAGATATTATTTCTTTTGGAACTTACATAACACCAAATCATATTAATGCTGTTCTTTCTATTAATAAATACTTTAAACTTCCAAGTAATCTGTCAATGCCATTTGAAAATAAGAGTGTGTTCTGGAAAGTTTTTATTGAACTAAACAATCTTTCTCTAAATGAAAATGAAGCTCTAATTATTGAACTTTTTGATAGTAAATATGTGATTAATAGGGTGAATGATTGGGAAAAAAGGGTGAATAATATGTTAAGTGATATTAAAAAATGGATAAGTAATTATGAAAAATATGAATTGATACATTCACGAAAATATAAAATGCATGAAAGTTTGATGAAAACGTTTAATGTTCCAATGCATGAAATTATAACAGCTGACATTAAAAAAGAGAAAAAAACAATTTTGGTTGTTAAACCATTTGGTTTGTGGATTATGGGTACAAATGGACGAATTGATTTATTATCTGAAAAGGGAAATTATATTATAGTAGATAATGCAGAACAATTTAGACCACCACAATGGACATTATTTCTTATTAATGATAGGAAAAAAGGAATAAAATTTAATAAAGACAATTTTTTTAAACTAATAGAAAAATGACAATAATTAAAGAAATTGAAAAGCAATACTTTGAAATTGAAGAACAATATTCTGCGAATGAATTTAAAGCTCATAATAAAGGTTTTTTCTTAAAAGAAGAATACTGGCGAAAAAAAAGAGACTTAAATACACATGCTTATTTTTTATTTCTATTTACTAGACTTGAAGACCATATCAGGATACAATCAAACAGATTAATTAAAAACAAACAAGAAAATATTCAACATTGGAAAACAAAAGCAATATGGGATAATGTTGATTTAAGAAATATACATTTCAAAAAAAGAGTTGCATTATTAACTGAAAAGGGAGTATCTGATTATAATAGAATTATTGAATATTATAAAATAAGGAATAAAATTGGACATGGCGAAATAATTTCAGATATTGGTTCAGAAATAAATATGATAAATGTTTTCATGGATATGAGATTGTTTTTCAAAAAATTAAGACCATAATGAATATAAAGTATAGAAGGAGAATATTGATAAAAAATTATTGAAAGCCCTTAATATTGTGCTTGACTGTCAGCAACAAGGCATATTTTAGGTATGATTAAAATTTTGTGACTTAATTTCAGTATTGTAAATTAAAAAAACACATGAAACAAAATATTATTATAGTTGCTGGAGGTAAAGGTAGTAGAATGAAATCTATTGTACCAAAACAATTTTTGTTGCTACACAAAAAACCTATTTTAATGCACACTATTGAAAGGTTTTATAAATATAATAAAAAAATAAAAATAATAGTTGTTTTACCCAAAAATCAAGTTAAACAATGGAATAAATTATGTAAAAAATACAGTTTCAAAATAAAACATAAAATTGCTGTTGGTGGTAAAACAAGATACGAGTCAGTAAAAAACGGACTTTCATTGACTGACTCTAACTGCTTGATAGGCATACATGATGGAGTTAGGCCACTTGTCAGTTTATCAACAATTGACAAATGTTACAAAACCGCCAAAACCAAAGGCAATGCAATACCAATAATAGATATTGTTGATTCTGTGAGACAATTAAATTCAAAAGGTAGCAAGGCTATTGATAGAGCTAAATATAAACTTGTGCAAACGCCACAGGTTTTTAAATCTCAAATAATAAACAAAGCTTATAATCTGCCATTTGATGAGAAATTTACAGATGATGCTAGTGTAGTAGAATCTGCAATGTACAAAATAAATATAGAGCAAGGAAATCGTGAAAATATTAAAATAACAACACCCTATGATTTAATTATTGCAAATGCATTGATTAAGGGTGGCGACATTAGATAAAGCAAACATTATTTTTAAAACTTTTTAACTTAATTACACACATGAAATTAATTATTACACAAATACTTATAATAGTTTTGCTGTCATCATGTGATATGCAAAACAGAAGCAAATTTTTATTACCAAACGCATCAGGAAATCCAAGCGAAGTTGTTTTAATAATTGACAAACATAATTGGAAATCAAGAATAGGCGATAGTATTCAAAAACTATTGTTATCAGAATTGTATGGTTTACCACAGTCAGAACCTATGTTTGATTTGGTACATATACCTAGTAAAGCATTTTCAAGCATATTTCAAACACATCGTAATTTAATTTTAACACAAATATCATCTGAAATAAAAAAACCCAAAATAACACTACAGAGAAATGTTTGGGCAGCACCACAAGTTGTTATAAAGATAGTTGCACCAAATGATTCAAGTTTTATAAAAATATTCCAAGACAATAAAAATGCAATTTTAGATACACTACTAAAATCTGAAAGAACAAGATTGATAAAAAATTATAAAAAATATGAATCATATGCAATTGTTAATCACTTAGAAAACAAGTATAAAATATCAATGCATATTCCTAAAAACTATACAATTAGTGTTTCAAGAAAAAAATTTGTATGGCTATCTCATGAGACACCCGAAATAAGTCAGGGTATAATAGCTTATACTTATCAATACAAAAATACATCAATGTTTAGTGCAGAAAATTTAATTAAAATGCGAGATTCAATTTTTAAAAAAAATGTACCTGGTCCAGCAAAAGGAAGCTATATGGTAACAGAAAAATTAATAGAACCGTCGTATAAAGAAATAATGTTTAATGGAAAGTATGCTGTATTAATTAAAGGTTTATGGAAAGTTAAAGGCGATTTTATGGGAGGTCCATTTATAAGTTTATCAACATTTGATAAAGAAAGAAACAGAATTGTTACTGTTGAGGGTTTTGTTTATGCTCCAAAATTTGACAAAAGAAATTATTTGCGTCAGGTTGAGGCTATATTATATACTTTAGATTTTGTAAATGGTAATGTAAGCAAAGATAAAAATGAATAGTGAAATATATAGCTACCACGTAAGATTGAATTCAGCTACTTATCAACAAGTTGCGTCTGTCAGGTGTTTTTATCTGATAGTAAGATAACAACCAGCGGCAGGGAGCTCCAGTGGATATTTCTTTTTTCGTTCTCGTAATTATAAATTTTCTGAGAAAATTGAACTTAATTGAAAAATTGTGTACTGATTTGTTACATAAGGTCTTCGACCTATTTATAGTTGCTTATGCAGTAAGTTCTCAATAGTTAGGAAATTACGAATTATAAATTACGAATTACGAATTG
>JAOZVK010000333.1 GCA_029938185.1 Bacteroidales bacterium
GAATTAGGAAACCTTTTTTTTGAAAATGAAAGTAAAAAAACATAAACTCTCAATAATTCTACTTTACGAACTTATAACTGTTTGATAATTAAACTATTAAACAGGGCAAAAAATTTGAGAAATAAAAATTCAAAATACTAAGCATTTTTTTGAACTAAAGAATGCTAAACATCTTATATTTAGTATCTTTTAAGTTCGTAAAGTAGAAATAGTTACTTTAATTCTACTGCACAAATTTACTGTCAATTTATTTTCAACAAATATTTGTTGTTTTAAAATTGATTTAATGGCAAGTTTCATTTTTTAATGTTTTTTAGCTAACAGTTTAAAAAATAGATGAAAAATTTATAACCATACAAAAGTTAAATACCTTTAGGCATGATATATAGGTAGCCCACGATGGTAATAGGGGTAAATATAAATAATATGCTCTGAAATGCCACAGACATGGGCTATTTGCTTAATTCTATGTTGTTTAATAGGTCATGCCTATCTTTGTGCCATTTGACGACCTTAGTTGTCAAATGGCATTATCAACAGCTTAACACAAATGTTTTATAGTTAGCGATATCAGCTACCAGTTTTAAGTTAAGGTCTTCGACCTATTTAATGTGGCTTACGCATTTTTATAAATTGCTATTATGTAGCCAATTGTACAAAAACAAATGCCGAAGAACTTTTGTTAGGGTACTTAGACGCTTTTTAACCGCAAAGTTCTGCAAAGTTTGACGCAAAGTTTTGCTAATCTTTACTTTAATTCTATGTTTAAAACTATTTGAAAAACAAGACTGTCCAACTTCTGACGGGTAGCTGCGATATCCAACCTTATAAGGGTAGACCAACCTCTTTACTCCCTATTTTATAAACCTAAATTTTACTATCATCAAAAATTTCAATAGATTTATTCAAAACATTATCAAGCTCTCTTACAATTGGATAATACCCTTCATTATCAAAATAGTTTCTAACAATATAAGCATTTAATTGTACATTAATAACATTTTTTGAAATATTAATATCCTTTTCATTTTTGCTAACATTTTTCGATTGTGCATATTTAATAAATTTACTTAAAAGGTTTTGAGTATTTAAATATTTTATTAAATCTTTAAAATTATCATATTTTTTTAATGTTCTTCTATTCAAATCAGAATATTTAATAGCAAAACTATATATCAAACCCTTTCTTCTTATTTCTATAAGATATTTTGTAACATTAGAAGTATCAACAGGAACAAAAGTATCTGGCATAATTCCACCACCTCCATAAACAGTTTTTCCGCCTTTTGTTATAAATTTAAGAGAATCAACAAAATAGGAACTATCAACAGCTTTATACTCACCATTTCTGTATCTTATAGCTAAATCATTATGATAATTTGATGTGCCTTTTTCATAAGGCTTCTGAATACTTCTTCCAGTTGGAGTATAATATCTTGCGATGGTAAGTCGCAACGACGAATTATCTTTAAAATAAATAGGTTCTTGTACCAATCCTTTTCCAAATGATCTTCGACCAACTATAATACCTCTATCGTTGTCTTGTATTGCTCCTGCAAATATTTCACTTGCCGATGCTGAGTATGAATCAATTAAAACAACTAACTCGTCTTTTTCGCACAAACCATTTTCAGTTGCTTTATACTCTCTTCTTGCTCTGTTTTTGCCTTGCGTATAAACAATTAATTTATCTTTTTCTAAAAACTCATCAACCAATTTTGTTGCTGCTCCCAAATAACCTCCAGTATTAGAACGTAAATCAATAATTATTTTGTTAAAGCCTTTTATTCTAAGTTTTCTCACAGCTTTTATAAACTCATCGTATGTAGTACTCGAAAATCTTGCTATTTTGATATATGCAACCTCTGGTTCAATAATATATGCAACATCAATACTATAGATAGGAATTATCCCCCTTGTTATTGTAAAATCAAGTATTGATGATTCGCCTTCTCTTTTTATACCAACCTTTACTTTAGTTCCTTTTTTGCCTTTTAGTTTTTTAAAAACGTCATTGTTAGTAATTTTAGTTCCAGCAAATACAGAATCATTTACATTAATTATTCTATCACCAGGCAAAATCCCGACTTCTTCTGACGGTCCTCCTTGTATTGTTTTTACAATAATAACGGTATCATCTTGAATATTAAACTGTACACCAATCCCAACAAAATTACCAACCAAGGGTGCTCTTACTTCGTTTAAATCTCTTGCTGGTATATATATTGAGTGTGGGTCTAAGTTTTTAAGAACAACTGGTATAGATTTTTCAATTAAATCTTTCTTTTTTATCGAATCAACATAATTGTTTTCAATAATATCTAAAATTACATCAAGTTTGTTTGATGTTGCAAAAACTTCATTATGTCCATTTTTATAATCTTTTTTGTGGTTTAGACTACTCCCAATAAAAATTCCTAAAATTAAAACCAATGATAGAATTATTGGCGTATATATTGTGAATTTTTTATTTTTATATTCCATTCGTAAAAAGTTTTATTAGTAAAAATTATAATTAAATTGAATAATTGGTTATGGTTAATAGTCAATGTTAGGTTTTTAGGGCTATGAAAAACAAAATGCAAATATATTAAATTAAGGGAACTTAAATAATATAAATGTCTGTATTGGAAATGACGAATTATAAATTACAAACTACGAATTGGTTTACACCTAAATATAAGTATTTTACAAAAAACAAATCGGAAAGTTATTTTTTAACCATTCCATATTTTTCTAATAATTATCGTGGCACGTTACAACATGCCACGATTACATAGCGTCACATTATCATAACGCCGTAAACGATAATCTCTAATTAAAAATGACCAATTGGTTTACGCCTTGAGTTTCAGTTGTTTACAAGGCGAGTTGTTAAAAAAACAAAATTTCACAACATATATAGTATAACAGGGTTTGTTCATAAAAATGGACTAACAAATTCCACGCAAAGAACGCAAAATGATTGACGCAAAATACGCAAAGTCTTAAATCATGCTTTGCGTTTTTGCGTGTTTTTTCCTTTTGCGGCTTTTGCGTGAAGCTTATGTTGCATTGATTATTAGGATATTATATTTTTTTATGAACAAACCCTGTATAGTATAAAATAATTCAGACGAAAGCATAATTATACTAAATTTGTTTAAGAATTTTACTTTTATAAAAATGTTATAAGCTACTAATGAAACAAGTCATAAGTTTCTTTAAGTAGGTCAATATATAAAAACAACACTTTTGTTTTTTTTATTATGCTGTTTATCAAGCGTAAGAAAAATTGTTAATTATCCATTGTTCATTGTTAATTACTTAGTATTATTTAGACAGGATTTGCATGTTTACAATATCCTGTTAATCATGTAAATCCTGTCAAATTATTGCATTTATAAATATGTCTTAATACACTAATCTGAACATTGTACAATTATATCATAGCTATAATAAATATTTTAAAGACTATAATTTAAATGAATAATCTCAATATTTGCTCTTTCTAATAATTTCAGACCATCATCAAGACGATATTTTTCGTTAAAAACAATTCTTCTAATTCCTGATTGTATTATAAGTTTTGCACATTCCAAACACGGAGATGATGTTATATATAGTGTTGCTCCATCGCTACTATTTCCTGATTTTGCTACTTTAGTAATTGCATTTGCTTCGGCATGTAATACATATGGTTTTGTATTATTGTTCTCATCTTCACAAATATTTTCAAATCCTGAAGGTGTACCATTGTAGCCATCAGATATTATCATCTTGTTTTTTACAATTATTGCTCCAACTTTTTTTCTTTCGCAATATGAGTTTTCTGCCCATATTTTTGCCATCTTCAAATATCTAATGTCTAAGTTTTTTTGTTTATTCATTGAGTTAAATTTAATTGACAAAGTTACTTATAAAACAAAAAAACCGCAAACAATAGAATAATAAACCCTATAAGTAGTCTTATAAAAGTTTTTTGGCATTTGTTTTTGTACAACTGGGTACATGATAGTAATTTATAAAAATGCGTAAGCAACTATAAATAGGTCAAAAACCATATATACAACAGTAAGAGTTTTCTGTTTGTAATAAGAAAAATGAATTTATTTAATTCTACTTTATGAACTTAAAAGATACTAAAAATAAGATGTTTCGGATTCTTTAGTTAAAAAAATGCTTAGTATTTTGAATTTTTATTTCTCAAGTTTTTTGCCCTGAGGGCATAAGCATTAACATGGGGCAACACCCTATGTATAAAAGCATTCATAAGCACTGAACTCAGAAAATTTGAAAAATTGAATTAACTTATGATTGTGTGTGAAAATTCAAAAATGATGTTTTCTGTGAGTTCTGAAAATACCTGCATGCAAATTTGCTAATTATAAATTGTTAATTGCCAAAACGGTATGTTATGTTTTTTAAACAAGCAAAAATCCAAAATAGTAGATTTTTTTAAGTACAAAGTCTAAAAAAGTTTTAGGTGGTAAAAAAAAAAGAAAAACAAACCTTATCATACTACATTAGCTCTTTTTTTAATTTTATTTGATAGATAAAAAGTAATCTTAATGATATAAATACATTAAAACTTAATTATGTAACATATTTAATATCATACAATAGTCTCATTAAATTGTCATGTAATTACATCAAATTTAACAATTAATTCATAAATATAATTAATACAAAAATGTTAACTATTTTTAGCTTTTATGAAAAAAATTGAGATAAACTATTCTATTAATACTTTTTTCACACAATACTTTGCAATTCAATATTTTAAAAAATATTGTACAATTAATCGTAATTTATTTCATACAACAAAACAAAATACCAAGCTGTACGTAGTATATAATACTAATTTGGTACTCATTTTGTAACAAACTAATAGAAATTGAATAGAATTTGACTAATTTTTTATTAAAAAAATGATTCAATAAAAAATTACCATAATTAAGATTAAAAATACATTTTTATAATAATAAAAATCTTAGTGCGTTTAATAATTAACAAATTAAAAAAAATAAAATTGAAGAAATTAACTAACATATTAATTATAATACTCATTTTTTTTCCAGCAAATAATGCAATATCTCAAACAATGTCATTTTCTCAATTTTACTCATCTCCAATGATTATTGCACCTTCTTTTGCAGGAATGACAAGTGGTAGCAGAATTTCGATGAACTATAGAGATCAATGGCCCAAGGTACCTGGAACTTTTGTAACATATGCTGTTTCATATGACCAATTCTTTAGTAGAATGAAAAGTGGAATTGGATTAATAATAGTAAGAGATCAAGCAGGTAGCGGAAATCTTGGTTTGATTGATATTGGACTTCAGTATTCATATAATATAAAAATAGATAGAAAATGGCGTGTCAGACCAGGCTTACATTTCAGATATGCTCAAAGAAGCCTTAATTTTCAAAAATTAATTTTCTCTGATCAAATTTCAGGAACTAATATTTCACCAACTACTATTGAAACAAATCCTATTAAATCAACTGGATATATTGATGTCGCAACATCGGTTTTGGTATATTCTAACTTGTACTGGGGAGGAATTGGTGTTGACCATTTGTTGCAACCTAACCAATCGTTAATGGGACAAGATGCAAAACTTAAAATGAAATTTTCGATTTTTGGTGGAGTAAAGGTTCCTTTACGTGCATCAAAAAGAAGACGAAGAAATGTAGATGTAGAAAATGTAACTTTTTCGATGTTATACCGAAATCAAGGTGGATACGACCAATTGGATATAGGTGCATATTGGCGAAAATTACCTTTTACTTTGGGACTTTGGTTTAGAGGTATTCCTGTTCTTAAACCCGCAAAAAATTTAGAAGCTGTTGATGCTCTTATTGTACTTGTTGGTTATAAAATTTTTGATTTAAGCTTTGGTTATAGCTATGACTTTACTGTTTCGAGATTGATAAGTTCAACTGGTGGTGCACACGAATTATCTATAATTTATGAATTTAATAAAGACTTGAAAATGGAAAAAAATAGGAGAAGAGTTGTTATACCTTGTCCTAGTTTCTAAGTTTCTAAAAATTGTTTTATTGAGAAACATTTCAACAAATTCTGATTTCTGTATTAATTTGAAATTTTAAAAATACTCAATGATACTTTAAATTATAAATCAATGTATTATTTTGTATAGTAAAATAATATTTTTTATGGAATTTAAACAATTGAATCTGAAAAAACGGAGTTTGTAGAATCTTAAGAAAAAGCAAATGGTTTGAAAAGTTTTATATTGTTGGCAAAGAGCATACAAGTTTAATAAAAAAAAAATTGTAAAACAACAAAACTATTATGTTATAGATGTAACAGAGTTGGCAATCGTTGAGCTTGACAAAGGATTTTTGAATAAAGAAGAAAACACACTTACTCGTGGTCGTTTGTTTTTTACTTACGAAAGTAGTTCGAATACAGCAAAACTGGGCTTATAAAAACTAATAATTTACAAAATATTATTAGTTCTAATTTTATTCT
>JAOZVK010000334.1 GCA_029938185.1 Bacteroidales bacterium
AATGCTAAACATCTTATTTTTAGCATTATTTAAGTTCGTAAAGTAGAAATAATCAGGAGTTGTAAAAATAGTTTAGGCGTAATCAAGATAAAAAAGGCTCGAAGAGCCACAAAATAGGTAAGTAATCGTATAAAATCGACATTTTGTAAAGTTGTAACTTATTGTAATTCTGGTGTAAGCAAAATTATCAATTACTTAATTAAACTATTTAAAAAAGTGAATAATTATAAAAAAATACAAATTGAGGAGTATTCATACATATTAGCAGAGCATAAAATTGCTATATTTCCAACTCAAAAGCGTGATAATTCAAAACTATTAGTTTTTAGGAACAATAAAATATCAGAATCAAAATTTAGTAATATTAATAATTATTTAGCTGAAAATTCACTCTTAGTATTTAATAATACGAAAGTAATTCAAGCGAGATTGGAATTTAAAAAAGAAACAGGTGCAAAAATTGAAATATTTTGTTTAGAACCTAATAATCCACCTGATTATGCAATGGCTTTTCAGAAAAAAAATGAGTGTACGTGGAATTGTATTATTGGAAATCTTAAAAAATGGAAGTCTGGAACTCTTAAACATAAATTCACTATAAATAATGAGTCCCATATAGTTTATGTTCAAAAACTTGATTCTCTGGACAATTATCATATCGTGAAATTTATATGGAATTCGGATTTAACTTTTTCAGATATTTTAGAAAATATTGGAAAAACGCCAATCCCTCCATACTTAAATAGAAATGCCGAAAATTCTGATAAAATCAACTATCAAACAGTATATTCAAAGTTTAATGGCTCTGTGGCAGCACCAACTGCTGGACTACATTTTACAAATGAAATTCTTGATGATTTAAAAACCAAAAACGTTGGTTTAGAAGAGATTACACTTCATGTTGGAGCAGGTACTTTTAAACCCGTAAAATCAGCATTAATTGGAGAACATCAAATGCATACAGAACATTTTTTTATAAAAATAAAATCATTAGAAAATATTTGTAAAAATATTGGAAATATAATAGCAGTAGGAACAACATCAGTTCGCACTCTCGAAACCTTATATTGGATAGCATACAAGTTTATGACTACAAAAAACTTCAAATTTGAAAATATCAATATAGACCAATGGGAATCATATAATTATAATGAAGAAATAAGTCCACAAAATGCTCTTTCTTCTTTACTAAATTATATGAAAAACAATAAGATAGATGTAATAAAAGCTTCAACTCGAATAATAATTGTTCCATCGTATAGGTTTAAAATTGTAAATGGAATAATTACAAATTTTCATCAACCAAAAAGCACACTACTATTATTAATTGCTGCTTTTATAGGTAATAAATGGAAAAATATCTATGATTATGCTTTAAATAATAATTTTCGATTTTTAAGTTATGGAGATAGTTCAATTTTATTAAGGAAGTGAGAATACTCACCAGAAGTTGGACTAGTGTACCAATCAGAATATTACAAAGTATGAAATTTTGTTTGTTTAATAGATTGATTTATGCAATGTTGCTACATTTACGGCACTTTTAAGTAGCTTTAATTCCCCATAATTTGTCCAATCTATGACGGGTAGCCTTATTAGAGTATTAACAAAATGCGTAATCAACATTAAATAGGTCTAAAACCTTATTTCTGTAGTGATGTAGGACTAAGTAGGACTTCGCATCAAATCGACACTTTGTTAAATTATAATATACAATAATTCAGGTGGAGGCAAAATTGACCATTATCAATTACTTAGAACTTAGTAGAATCTCATTTTGTGCTATCAGTTTTAAGTTAGCCGCTTTTTAACCATAAAGTTTGAAGCAAAATTTTGCTATTCTTTACTTTTATTATATGATTAAAACTACTTGAAAAACAAGACTGTCCAACTTCTGACGTGTAACCACATTTTGTATTATACAATTTCCATTTTTTCTTTTTGTTTATTTATTTTTTTTATGTTAGTTTCTATTAAAACACTTTTTGATTGATTCAAAGCTTCGATCTCTCTGTCAATACGTTCATATATTGAATTATGGCTTTTAAATTCGGGTACAATCTCTTTCATAACTTTGACCAAAGCATAATTGTCATCTTTGTTTAGTGTTATCACTAAATTTTTTATGCTTTTATCTACCATTTCGAAATTATACGTCCTAACTTTTGCTATCATTATTTGAGAATGGTGAGTTGGTAGAGTATTTTCTTTTGAATTAAGTAATTCTTCATATAGCTTTTCACCTGGTCTTAGTCCTGTGTATATCAAATGTATATCTTTTCCTAATTCTAATCCCGATAAACGAATCATTTTTTTTGCTAAGTCAACTATTTTTACGGACTTACCCATATCAAAAATAAAAATTTCACCTCCCTTACCCAATGCGCTAGCTTCGAGTACAAGCTGACATGCTTCTGGAATAGTCATAAAATATCGGGTAACTTTTGGATGTGTAACTGTAACAGGACCTCCTTTTTCAATTTGATTTCTAAATCTTGGAATAACCGAACCATTGGAGCCGAGCACATTCCCAAAACGAGTTGTTATAAAATTTGTTTTTGATATGCTATTGAGAGATTGTATATATATCTCTGCAATACGTTTAGATGCACCCATAACATTTGTAGGATTCACAGCTTTATCGGTTGATACCATGATAAATTTCGATACTTTGTATTTAACAGAAAGGTCTGCCATAATCTTAGTACCCATTACATTAGTTTTTATTGACTCGGAAGGGTGTTTTTCCATCATAGGAACATGTTTGTAAGCAGCTGCATGATATACAATACATGGTTTACTTTTTACAAAAATCTGTTCCATTCTTTTTTTGTTTGATATATCTGCTATGATTATTCTGAAATTTTGATAATTGAATTTTTCTCTTAACTCAAGTTCGAGGTCATATAAAGGTGATTCTGCTTGGTCTAATACTATTATTTTGCGTGGGTTGTATCTTGTTAGTTGTCTAACTATTTCACTTCCAATAGAGCCTGCTGCACCTGAAACTAATATTGTTTTATTAAATGTTTCATTTCTAATCTGTTGTTCGTCTAGTTTAATTGGAGGTCTTTCAAGTAAGTCTTCAATATTTACATTTCTGATTTGATTAAAACTTAATTCTCCATTTATCCATTCATCTATATCGGGAAGTGTTAAGACTTTTATTTTATTATTTAAACATATCTCAATTATATCTTCTCGCTCTTTAGTATCACATCCTTTTTTTGCAAGTATTATCATCGAAATATTGTTGGTATGCAATAAGCTGTCAAGTTTGTCTTTTTGATAAATATTTATACCATTCAGTTTTTTTCCTTTTGTTTTTAGCGAATCGTCAATAAAAGCAACTACATTGTATTTTTTTCCTGCATCTCTGTTTAATGTTTTTTGAGTAGTTATCCCGTTCTCATTTGCTCCATAAATTATTACATTGGCTTTTTGTTTGTTATAGCTGATATATTCAAGATATAGAAATTTCACAATAATTCTGAATGCAATCATAATTATTGTGTTAGCAAGAAAATCTATACCAATAATAGAAATTGGTACAATAAAACTTTTTAAATATATAAATGTAATTACATCTGCACTTAAAAATACAATACTTCCTATCAATAATACAATAAAAATTCTTGTTGCATCTTTTGTGTTTGTAAATCTCACTATTCCAGCATATGTTTTACTAACAAAAAATGAAATAAACCTAATAAATACAAAAAATGGAATAACATAATATAATGAATTTATTTTTTCGATATTAAAATACTCATCTGGAATATCAAAATTAAATCGCAACAAATATGCTGATATTATTGAAATTAAGCCAATTAGTAAATCTATGGATAGGATTACCCAACGTGGAGCATTTTCTCTTAAAAATGTATTCATTATTTTTATATAAAAAGTTTAAATAATCGTTAAAATTAAAATTATATTCAATAAGTATCAATATATATTGAGAGTACAGGCTTTTAAAATGTGATTTTATGTTGTTTTGATGTGATTTTATGCTGTTTTTTATAATATCATGGTACTATCTTGAACTTAACTAAAAAAAATAAAAATTTCATACATTGATTTTATTAATATCGATATATAAAGTAGCGTAACAAAAGTTTTTTATAGTAACGTATAATATACTGTTTTAGTTTTTTAATATGTATAATTTTTATTTCAATTATTTTACATCAGTAGCATACGTACCATAAATTTCATCTAATAAGTTATTTATTTCATCGAAATCTTCAGATGTGAGTAATTTAAGTTTAAATTTTTTGAAATTTGGTAAATATTTAAAATATAATGAAAAATGTCTTCGCATCTCATAAATACCTTTTCTATCACCTTTCCACTTTATAGACTTATTTAATTGTATTTTCGCTGCTTTAACTTTTTCTTTTAGGTCAATTATTTTAATTTCTTCCTTTTGTAGATAATGATTGATTTCATCAAATATCCATGGTCTTCCAATAGCTGCTCTACCTATCATTACAGCATCAATTCCATATTTATCAAACATTTTTTTTACTTTTTGAGGACTATCAACATCTCCATTTCCAATAATAGGTATTTTAATTCTGGGATTATTTTTTATTTCACCAATCAACTTCCAATCTGCATTGCCTTTATACATTTGTGACCTGGTTCGTCCGTGAATTGTTAGTGCTTTTATTCCTGTATCTTGGAGTTTTTCGGCTATTTCTACAATATTAATACTACTTTCGTCCCAACCTAAACGGGTTTTTACTGTCACAGGAATATTTGTTGCTTTAACTATTTCTGAAGTCATTTTTATTAGCTTTGGAACATCTCGCATCATTCCAGCTCCTGCTCCTCTGTTAGCAATTTTTTTTACAGGACAGCCAAAATTTAAATCAATTAATTCGGGTTTAAATTCAGAAACAATTTTTGCTGACTCAACCATCGAATCAATATTGTGTCCATAGATTTGTATTCCAACAGGTCGCTCGTGTTCTAAAAGAGTTAGTTTGGCGATTGTTTTTTTTATATTTCTTATCAATGCTTCTGATGCAATAAATTCAGTATACATCAAATCAACACCATATAGTTTACACATATATCTGAATGACAAGTCTGTAACATCTTCCATTGGAGCCAAAATTACAGGGTATTTTTTGTTTATTGTTATATTTCCTATTTTAAGCAAATTGTTTTTTTTTTAATTTTAGACTGCAAAAGTATTAATTTTATATTTAATCTTAAAATACTGAATTTTATTTATAATATTTTATTTAATTTTGCATTTTAAAATAAAATAAATAAATAAAATAAATAAATAAAATTTTAGGTTATGAGTGAATTTTTTGAAAAAGGATTTTATGGAAATACTATTGGAGAATGGAGTGTTTCCTTACTTATTATATTATCGGGAATTATAATAGCAAAAATAGTTTATTGGATTATCTCAAAGTTTGTAAAACGTTTGACCAAAAAAACCAAAACAAAGCTTGATGATATTATTGTTGATATGATTGAAGAACCAATTGTTTTTGCTATTATTATTGCATCAATTTGGTACGGAATAATGCAATTGACCCTTCCCGAAGCTGTAATGAGTTTTATATCTAAAACATATTTCTTTTTAATTATAATTAACATTTCGTGGCTCATAACACGTCTTTTAGATGCTATGATTCAGGAATATATTGTACCTCTTGTTGAAAAAAGCGAAAGTGATTTAGATGACCAGTTATTACCTATTATGCGAAAAGGTTTAAAATTGACCGTTTGGATTGTTGCAATAATAATAGGCTTTGATAATGCTGGTTACGATGTTGGTGCATTAATAGCAGGTTTGGGTATTGGTGGTTTTGCGATAGCAATGGCAGCAAAAGATACTGTTGCTAATTTATTTGGTGGTTTGACAGTTTTTTCAGATAAACCATTTAAGCTTCATGACAGAGTATTAGTTGATGGATTTGATGGTACAATAGAAGAAATTGGTATTAGAAGCACTAGATTAAAAACCTTAGAAGGACGTATTGTAACAATTCCAAATGCAAAATTTGCAAGTGATTCTATTGAAAATATCTCTTCAGAAAATTCTCGTAAAGTTGTTGTAAATTTAGGTCTCACATATGATACTGATGATAAAGGGATTGAAACAGCTCTTAATATTTTAAAGGATATTGCAAATAAACACAAATCAGTAAAAGAAAATCCAATAGCAGGGTTTAAAGAATTTGCTGACTTTTCATTAGTTATTTTATTTATATATTATATAGAAAAAGGGGAAAGTATTTTAGAAACAAATACACAAATCAATCTCGAAATTATGAGACAATTCTCTAAAGCAGGATTAGATATGGCATTTCCTACTCAAACTATTTATACTAAATCATAAAAAAAAATCAATTTTTTTGTATATTTGTATAATTTTAACAGTAGAAAACAAAATAAAAATGAAAGAACAAGAAAATAAGTTAGTACGCTTTGATTGGGCAATGAAAAAT
>JAOZVK010000031.1 GCA_029938185.1 Bacteroidales bacterium
TATTTTATTCATCTAATCAATTAATAATTAATCTGTTAGGACTGAACAGTCTCGTAAGGACGACAACTATTGTTAAACCACGATGATAATCGTGGTATTAAAAGAACTTATGACATAAAGACGAACTATTCCCACACTATCGTTATGGGTTTACAATAGTTTGTCCTATCGGACTTTTTGATTGCACAGGTCGAAAAATTTCTCCAGCATTTTTAACTGTTTTAAATTCAATATTTTTCATATTTTTCTTCGAAATATATTGAAATAATTTAACAATTGGAACTTTATAAAAAATATCACCCTCTTGATGAAAACCTACATTATAAAAAAAGTCTTTTTCTTCATTATTTTTAATACTTTCAATAGCTTTTTTTAAAACAGGAAGCATGGTTTTTTCTACAGAAGCAAAATCAGACATAGATACATTATTAGGCATTTCTATTAAATTATTTAAACAATACGGTTGAGTAAGCGGAGTAATATAACTATCGTTACAATATTTTTGAGTTAAAGAATTGCTAACATAATACTCTGTTTGAATTTGATGTCCCCACATTTTTATTATCATTTCAGTAAAGCCTTCATAGCTGTCATCATAATCATCTTTAAAATTACCATCATTATTATTACAATAATTTTGTGATAATACTTCTGGTGGAGTAGCTGAAGAATCATATTTAAAATTGTTATTTTCTAAAGCTAACAATACGTTGTCTGATGCCAACCAACCACCTGCTCTAAAACTATCTATCTGTTTTATATCAAAATTATCTAACATTATTGTTTTTGACGTTTCAATTATCTTTACAATCTCTTCGTATGTGTATGCAGATAAGGGTACTCCTCTACCAGTGTTTTGGGCTTGTAATTTTTTTGGAAGTAGTGAAAAAAATTTTTTCATAAACTTAGAGTGTTTATTGTAAAAATCTGGTTTTGTTCTAAATTCTACATTTGATTGTTTTATTAGGCTTTCAAAACAATGTATATGCAATGCTATTTCATCATTATCGAAAATTGCTTTTTGTATTTTTTGTCTTGCATTTTTAATACTTTTACTAAAATATGCTGGACAAATAAAATGTGTGATAGGAATATGATTTCCTATTTGTTTACGAAGTTTTAGTAAGTCTGATAAATTATGAAAATGCTCGCCTTCCCAGTCTACTGTTAAAGAAAATATTATTTTTTTCATATTTATTTTTTATAAATATATTTTTTTTTGCAAAAATATAAAAGTTTTAAGAAAAAAAATTAACTTTGTGTAAAAGTTTATATTCAGCATAAAATTGGGGCTACACATTTAGTATTGGACTGGGCTTATAAAAATACAAGCAAAAATAGCTTATTTAAGTTTATTATTAGTTCCTAAAATTTTTTTTTATTTCGTTAGTAAGTTTTTTTGCCCTGAAGGGGGCATAAGCAAAAACGCCCTGAAAGGCAAAAGCAACACAATAAAAAAATGAATAAAATTAGAACTAATAATATTGTTGTAATTTATTAATTTTTATAAGCCCAGTATTGGACACTATTTTATTTTTTTGACAGAATTTACAGGATTGATTTTTATCCTATTACGAAGTGCCTGATAAACAATACTGTCCAATTTTACGTGCGGTAACTAAATTTTGTGAAACATGTCCATAATTTCCATAATTTAAAAATAAAAAAATTGTACAAATTAGAAACCAAAATTGATGTAAGTTCTTTGGAATTTAAAAAAAATAAAGAACAATTTGAGGAAGTACTTAATAAATATAAATCTACACTTAGAGAAATAAGAAAAGGAGGAACAAAACGAGCTGTAGATAAGCATAAATCAAGAGGTAAGTTATTAGCAAGAGAAAGAATTGATTTACTTCTTGACAAAAACACACCTTTTCTTGAACTATCGCCACTTGCGGCTCACGGGAAATATAATAATACTTTTCCTTCGGCTGGAATTGTAACAGGTATTGGAGTGATACACGGACAAGAAACAGTAATTGTTGCAAATGATGCTACTGTTAAGGGTGGTACATATAATAAGGAAACAATAAAAAAGCATGTCAGGGCGCAGCAAGTTGCTATCGAAAATCATTTACCATGTGTTTATATGGTAGATTCGGGAGGTGCTTTTTTGCCTGAGCAAGCAAATGTTTTTCCTGATAGATTTGATTTTGGAAGATTTTTTTATAATCAAGCAAGATTATCTGCAAAAGAAATACCTCAAATTTCGATAGTTATGGGTTCGTGTACTGCCGGTGGCGCATATATTCCTGCAATGAGCGATGAAACTATTATTGTGAAAGAACAGGGAACAATATTTATAGGAGGACCGCCATTGGTAAAAGCAGCAACTGGTGAAGAAGTTAGTGCCGAAGAACTTGGAGGCGCAAATGTGCATACTTCAATTTCGGGAGTAGCAGACCATTTTGCTGAAAACGACCGACATGCTATTCAAATTTGTAGAAATATATTTGAATCAATAAGTAGAGAAAAACAGTTTATTGATATTGCTAAACCTGAAGAACCT
Source organism: Bacteroidales bacterium (assembly GCA_029938185.1). GTDB lineage: Bacteria > Bacteroidota > Bacteroidia > Bacteroidales > JAOZVK01 > JAOZVK01. Next base: position 2,513 of record JAOZVK010000031.1, read on the forward strand.
GCCTACGACCCCGAAGAATTATATGGAATTGCTCCTCTTGATTTAAAAAAGCCTATTGATTCGAAAGAAATAATAATGAGAATTGTAGATTCCAGTAAATTTCACGAATTTAAACCTCGTTATGCTCCTACATTAGTAACTGGTTTTGCACGTCTTATGGGTTTTCCTATTGGAATAATTGCAAACAATGGTGTTTTATTTTCCGAAACTTCATTAAAAGGAGCTCATTTTATTCAATTGTGTTCGGCTCGTAAAATCCCAATACTTTTTTTACAAAATATTACAGGTTTTATTGTTGGAAAACAATATGAACATAAGGGAATTGCACGAGATGGAGCAAAACTTGTTCATGCGGTAGCAAATGCAGGTGTTCCTAAATTTACTGTTGTATTTGGTGGTTCGTTTGGTGCAGGAAATTATGCAATGGCAGGAAGAGCCTACGACCCAAGATTTTTGTTTATGTGGCCAAATGCAAAAATTTCAGTAATGGGAGGAGAACAGGCAGCAAATGTGCTTGTTACAGTAAAAAAAGACCAGCTAAAAGCACGAGGAAAAGAAATGCCGGAAGCAGAAATAGAAAAATTGAAACAAAATATACTAAATAAGTATGATGAAGAAGGTTCTGCTTATTATAGTACCGCCAGATTATGGGACGATGGAATTATTGACCCAGTCGATACTCGAAAAATAATTGCTATGGGAATAGCTGCAAGTTTAAACAAAAAATACCCTGAACCTAAATATGGGATTTTTAGAATGTAAGGTCTTCGACCTATTAAATATCATTAGACACATGCTGTAAATAAAATACTTACTATAATAAAAGGTTAAAACTGCTGTTAGAGTGCCTAAAATATTTGAGATATTAATCAAAATATTGTATGATTGAAAAATTAAGCCACCTAAAAAATATATCAGTAGTCTTACATAAGTTTTTCTACATTTATATAATTAACTAAATAAGTACTGTTACAAAAGTTTTTCGACATTTTCTTATTCATAACTTTCTGATTAAGTTGTTTTAATACTAATGCGTAAGCAACTATAAATAGGTCGAAGACCTTAAGTAGGTCATTGTATAAAATCGACACTTTGTAAAGTTGTAACTTATTGTAATTCTGGCGTAAACAAAATTGTTAATTGTCCATTATTCATTGTTAATTACTTAACAGCAATTTTAAAAATGCGTAAGCCACATTAAATAGGTCATAGACCTTCATTACAAAAAAAATATGTATAAAACAATAGAAATAGAAATACAAAAAAATATTGCAAATGTTTTTTTAAATCGTCCAAAAGTAAGAAATGCATTAAACGAAGACATGATTAGTGAACTTATTGATTGTTTCAAATCTTTAAATAAAACTGATGTTAGAGCTGTTGTTTTCAGAGGTAAAGGAAAAGTATTTTGTGCTGGTGCTGATATTAACTGGATGAAAAATGTAGCAAATTACAGCTATGAACAAAATTATAGCGAAAGTCTAAAACTGGCAAACTGTTTCAATGCAATTTATACTTGCAACAAACCTGTGATTGCTGCTGTTCATGGAGCTGCTTTTGGGGGTGCAAACGGATTATTTGCTGCTTGTGATATAGTTTATGCTGATAATGAAACATTATTTTCATTCAGCGAAGTAAAAATCGGTATTATTCCAGCAACAATTTCTCCATACATAATTAAAAGAATTGGCGAATTTAATTCAAAAGAATTAATGCTGACAGGCAAAAAATTTAAAGGAAATCATGCCGAACGAATAGGATTAATAAACAAATCGGTAGATGCAGAACAATTAGACGAATATGTTAATAACACAATAAAAGATTTGCTAACAAGTGCGCCAATGGCAGTATCAAAATGTAAAGAATTGGTATATAATGTATGTAATGATTATTCGTTTGAAAATTCATTAGAAAAAACTGCTAAAATAATTGCAGATATACGTGCAACCGAAGAAGGACAAGAAGGCATGGCTTCATTCTTAGAAAAACGAAAAGCAAATTGGAGGTCTTCGACCTAATTAATATTCATTTTTATTAAATAGTTCTAAAACCTTACTATTTAATCAATTGAAAGTAAGATTTTGTTAAAAATTTAGGTGTAAGCAACATAAAAAGGCTTGAAGAGCCAAAATAATTAAAAAATGAAAATATTTAAAAAAATACTTATTGCAAATAGAGGCGAAATAGCTGTTCGCATAATTAAATCAGCAAAAAAATTAGGAATAAGTACAGTAGCAATATATTCTGAAGTTGATTCGAATTCATTGCATATCTCAAAAGCCGATGAAAATTATTGTCTTGGACATTCCAATTTATCTGAAACTTATCTCAATATTAAAAAAATTATTGATATAGCTAAAATTGCAAACTGCGATGCAATTCACCCTGGCTATGGATTTTTAGCCGAAAATCCCGAATTTGTTAAAGCTTGTGAACAAGAAAAAATTGTTTTTATTGGTCCAAACAGCAATTCTATAAAATTGATGGGTAATAAAATTGAAGCTCGTAAATATGCTATGAATACCAAAATTCCTGTTGTTGCGGGACAAGTAGGAAAAGGTGACGAATTAATTAAAAAAGCAGAAAATATTTCATTTCCGATATTAGTAAAAGCTGCTGCCGGTGGTGGTGGTAAAGGAATGAGAATTGTTCACGATAAATCGGAACTAAAAGCGTCAATTGAAGCAACAAGCCGCGAAGCAAAAGCCTATTTTGATGATGGTACAGTTTTTATCGAAAAATATTTAGAATCGCCAAGGCATATCGAAGTTCAGATTATTGGTGATAACTTTGGAAATGTTATCCATTTGTATGAAAGAGAATGCTCTATACAAAGACGTTACCAGAAAATTATAGAAGAAGCACCATCGCCAACCGTAACAGATGATTTACGTACAAAAATTTGTGATGCTGCTGTTAGAATTGCCGAAAATATTGGCTATAATAATGCTGGAACAGTTGAATTTTTGGTTGATAAAAACATGGATTTTTACTTTCTTGAAATGAATACAAGAGTTCAGGTAGAGCACCCTGTTTCGGAAATGATTACAGGAGTTGATATTGTTAGCGAACAAATTCTTATAAGTGCAGGTAATCCGCTACGTTTCAAACAAGATGAAATTTCAATAAATGGTCATGCAATAGAATGCCGTATTTATGCAGAAAATCCATTAAACAGTTTTCTACCATCGCCCGGAGAAATGCAATTGTATATTGAACCAAATGACAAAAATATAAGAATTGATACTGGTATTGGTTCAAAAACAGAAATTAAAAGCAATTTCGACCCAATGATTTCTAAACTAATAGTTTGGGAAGAAGACAGAGATATAGCAATACGAAAAATGATTAATACATTACACAAATATTCTATTCATGGAATTGAAACAAATATTTTATATCTCACTTACATTCTAAAAGATTCATTATTTATAAGCAATAAAATATCAACGAAATATTGCGATAGTGAGACCCAGAATATTATTAATAGAATAAATGAAGATAGAAAGAAAACAGAAATTGAAATACCTATTTTAGCATATTTACTTTTTAGTCTCAATCAAAATATTGATGAAACAGCAAATGTTTGGGAAAAAATAGGTTTTTGGCGTAATATCATTTCAGTAGATATTGAATTTGAAAAGAAGATGTACAATATTGAATTGAAAAAACGAAACGATAATGTATTTGAGCTTGATTTTAATAATAAAAAACATGAGGCTTTAATAAAAAATATTAATGAAAATTCTATTGATTTATTGTTAAATAATTCAAGTCATTATCTTACATTTTCTAATGACAATAATTTTAATATTACTGTTGAATATAATAATCATAAATTCAAACTAAGAAGAAATGATTTTATGAACGATGATTTTATTTATGAATCCGATTCTCAAACAAATGAGTCAGGTAATAATGTATCATCTCCAATGCCAGGAAAAATAATAAAAATAAATGTTTCGGAAGGAGATAAGGTCAAAAAAGGTGATGTTTTGCTAATTGTCGAAGCAATGAAAATGGAAAATAGTATTAGTTCGCCCAGAGATGCAATTGTAAAAAAAATTAATGCCAAAATAAACCAAAATATTATGAGTGGGCAAATTATTATTGAACTAAAAGGTCTTCGACCTATTTAATATTGCTTTTGCTTGATATATAAACAGTATTAAACAAACAACATATAACAGACTAGTGTAACAAGTCATAAGTTTCTTTAGTATTATTTAGACAAGATTTACAGGATTTATATGTTTAAAATATCCTGTTAATCCTGTAAATCCTGTCAAATTATTACATTTATAAACTTAATCAATTTATGTCTTAATACACCAGTACATATAAAAATAATTAATATATGAAAAATAAAATAAAAATAGCAAATGCTGGAGGTTTCTGGGGCGATGATTTGAATGCTTTAAAAAGACAATTAGAATATGGCGATTTAGACTATATATCAATAGATTATTTAGCCGAAATAACCATGAGTATATTGCAAAAGCAAAAATCAAGAAACTCAAAATTAGGTTATGTAACCGATTTTATTGACCAAATAGATGATGTTGCCGAACTATTGAAAGAAAAAAGTGTAAAACTATTAGTAAATGCAGGCGGAATAAACCCATTGCAATGTGGAAGAGAGGTTATAAATATTTTAAATAAAAAAAATATTAAACTAAAAGTTGCAATTGTTGAAGGTGATAATATTACAGATGAATTGGATAATATGTATCCAAATAGTGCTGACTTTAGAAATCTTGAAACGGGTGCAGATTTTGAAAACATTAAAGACAAAATTCAAAGTGCAAATATATATCTTGGAGTTTTACCATTATTAAAAGCACTTGAAAATGACGCTGATATAATTATTGCTGGACGTGTTACTGATACTTCTATAACAATGGCTCCCATGATTTATGAGTTTGGATGGAAACTAAATGACTGGGATAAACTTGCTGCTGGTTTAGTTGCAGGACATGTCATTGAATGTGGAGCACAAAGTACAGGTGGAAATTACACAGACTGGCACAAAATTGAAAACTGGGAAAATTTTGCATACCCTATAGTTGAAGTATTTCCCGATGGTACATTCTATTCTACAAAACACGAAAATACTGGAGGTCTTGTAAATATTGATACAATGAGAGAACAAATTTTGTATGAAATGGGCGACCCTGCATTTTATATTAGCCCTGATGTTGTTGTGGATTTTAGCACAATTCAGCTTGAAGAAGTGGAAAAAAATAGAGTTAAAGTTTTTGGTATAAAAGGTGCTCCATCAACCAAGACTTTTAAAGTTTCGATGGCATACGAAGATGGCTACAAGGCTGTTAGTTCAATAATTATAAGTGGTGGAAATGCAATAGAAAAGGCAAAGGTTTTTGAAAATTTATTTTGGAAACGACTAAATATTGATTTTGTTAAAAGCAATACAGAGTTTGTCGGTTTTAATTCATGTCATCAAAATCTTGTACAACAAAATACATCAAACGAAGTACTTCTAAGATTTAGTGTTTATGATTATGATAAAGCAAAAATTAGCGAATTTGGAAAAAGTGTTGCTCCTGTTATATTGAGCGGACCTCAAGGAGTTGCTGTAACAAGCGGTCGTCCCAGACCACAAACTGTTATGACCTATTGGCCTGCTTTGATTCCAAAAGATATTATAAGTTCAAACGTAAAGATTTTAGATAATTCAGGCAATATAACCGAAAGTTTTGAGATTGGTTCTCTAACAGGTTTTGAACAAGATATTGATTTTAAAAAATCGAAAAAACAAGAAAGTACAACGCTAAATTCTAATATTGAATTTGATTTTGCTAAAGAAAAAACGCATAAACTTAAATTTGTAGATATGTGTATTGCAAGATCGGGCGATAAAGGCGATACTGCAAACATTGGTTTGATAGCCAGAAATAATACAGTATATCAGTTTATAAAAGAGTATATTAGTGCTGATTTTATTAAAAATATGTTTTCTGATTTCTGTAAAGGTAAAGTCATAAGATTTGAACTTGACAATCTGCTTGCCCTTAATTTCTTATTAGAAGAATCGCTTGACGGAGGAGGAACAAAATCGTTAATGATTGATGCACAAGGAAAAACATATGCTGCTGCATTACTGAATCAAACAATTGATGTTCCCAAAAATGTATATGAATCTCTTGTTAATTAAGTCCCATCGGGACGACCTATTGATAGCCCCGTATGGAGCAAAGCGAAATGCGGGGAGGAATGCAAGAGGCAAATCATAATAATAAAAAAATATTATAATTTACTAATCAGAACATTGAACCATTGAACCATTGAACCATTGAACCATTGTATCATTGAACCATTGAACCATTGAACCATTGAACCATTGAACCATTGAACCATTGAATAATTGAAAATCTAATTTAATAATAAAAAAAAATGGAAAGTCCTTTTTTGAACGAACAACATAAATTAATAAGAGAAACAGTAAGAGATTTTGCAGAACGCAAAATAAAACCAGTAGCCAAAGAGCTTGACGAAAAAGAAGAATTTTCGGAACAATTGACTAAAGAAATTGGAGAGTTAGGACTTTTTGGTATGGTAGTACCTGAAAAACTTGGTGGTCAGCAAATGGATTACCTATCATATATAATTGCAGTTGAAGAACTCGCTAGAATTGATGGTTCTCAGGCTGCAACAGTAGCTGCACACAATTCGCTAGGTATTGGACCAATTTTAAATTTTGGCACTAAGGAACAAAAAGAAAAATATCTCCCACAATTATGTACAGGAGAGGCTCTATGGGCATTTGGTTTAACTGAACCCGATGCAGGCTCAGACTCAAGAGCGAGTAAAACAAAAGCAGTTTTAGAAGATGGCAAATGGCGAATAAATGGTTCAAAAACATTTATTACAAATGGCTCGTCAAGACTCACAAAAGGAGCAACAGTTCAGGCTATTAGTGGTAAAAATAATGGAAGAAAAGAATTTTCCACAATATTAGTTGATATGGAAACAGCAGGTTTTACAAGCAGTACCATGCATGGAAAAATGATGTGGCGAGCGTCGAACACTTCTGAGCTTTTTTTTGATGATTGTACTGTACCCGAATCAAACATATTAGGCAAAAGAGGACAAGGCTCAAAAATAATGCTTAAAACTCTTGATAGTGGACGTTTATCAATTGCAGCAATGGGACTTGGTGCTGCTCAAGGTGCTTTTGAACTTGCTTTGAATTATGCAAAAGAAAGAAAACAATTTGGAAAGGCTATATCTAAATTTCAGATAAACTCTTTTAAACTTGCTGATATGGCTCTAAAAATTGAATTAGCCCGAAATCTACTATACAAAGCATGCTGGCTTAAAGATAATAAAAAACCTTTTTCAAAAGAAGCTGCAATGTCAAAACTATATTGCTCCGAAATAGCAAAAGAAGTTGCAGATGAGGCTGTTCAATTACATGGCGGATATGGCTTGATGAAAGACTATGATATTGAAAGAATTTTTAGAGACCAAAGGCTATTGCAAATTGGTGAAGGTACATCTGAAATTCAAAGATTAGTAATTTCCAGGTTAATTGGATGCTAATTTTGTACAATAATTACATGTATTTTATAATTTTATATTTTAAATTAAATTTATTTTAATCTGTAAAGTGCATATTATCTGAATAATATATATATATTATTATTTATATTCAATTTAAATTTGTAAGTGAAACATTTTTTTTATTAGATTTGCACACTAAATTTATTTAAAACAAAACTTAAAATTGAGTATTATGAAAAAAATTAAATTATTTTTAATTGCTTTTGCTGTAACTGGTTTAATGTTTACTTATTCGTGTGGAGGTGGTTCAACTACTGACGAAACTGAAACTGAGGAAGTTAAAACCGAAGAAATGAAAACTGAGGAAACTAAAACCGAAGAAATGAACGTTGAAACCAAAGACTCAACTAATGTTGAGATTGAAAAAGACTCAACAAAAACTGACTAAGTATGAATAAGATTAAATTATTTCTATTTATTTCGGTTATTTCTTTTTTTTGTATTATTTCATGTAATAGTGAAGCTGATAAAACTTTAACTACTAAAGAGGATAGCGTTGAAGTTAAGACAGATGACATTAAAAAAAATGAAACCGAAGTAAATAAAAAAGACTCTTTAAAAACTGAAAAGTTAGGTAAAGAATATACTGCAAAATATATTTGTCCAGACCATTGCAAAGATAGTGGAAGTGACAAAGAGGGGGAATGCCCAAATTGTGGTATGGAATATATTGAAAATCCTAATTTTACGAAATAAGGACTTCAACATATTTGCTTTTTCTTATAAAGTACAAGCTATATTTTATTGAATAAACTTTATGCAAAATAGATGAGAGTAACTATCTTAATTACTTCTGCAATTATTGTTTATGAAATTAAGCCAAAAATGGATTTATAAGCCATTTTTGGCTTTTTTTAATTTATTGCTATTATTGTTAGTTTTTTTAACCTTTTACATTGCTTACGTCTAATAATTCTACTATTGTTGATTTTCAATCAACTAAAAAGAAGAACTTTATTGTTTATTAAACTTTCATACATAATATTTTCATTAAATATATTGAAAACCTTAATAGTAAAGTAGAAATACAATAAAATAATTAAGTTTTTGTTATATTATATATAAACACAACTACAAAAAATAATATTCATTTTTAATTAAGCTTGTTGTCTGAAAGATAATTAATTACATATTATAGATAAGTAACATTATATTTAATTATACTCTAAACGGTTATAGTTTCAACATTAACAAACTGTTATTAATTATTAATCAAAGTATTGTACCGTTGTATCATTGAATAATTGTACCATTTATAATATAAAAAGCTTACTCATAAACCATATTGTATGAAAAAAATTATTATTATATCTTTTCTAATCAGTATTTTAAGTTTTGATACATACTCTCAAAGATACATGTCGAGTTTGACTGTCAAAATTTGGAATAATTCTTTCTTTACTGCCAAAATAGGAAATAATTTTTTTAAAACTCCTACAAATAAGCTTAAAATGAATAAATTAGAGCCAGGTAGGTATGAAATTGAAATATATCAAAAGAGTTTTAATTATTATGGAACTAACAATCAGTTGGTATACAAAGGAATAGTTGATATACCTAACTCATCGCATGTTGTTGCAAAACTTGACAGATTTAAAGCACTAAAATTAATTATTAAAAATAAAACAGTACATACTGGTAAAAACGATTTTAATTTCAAAAAATTAAAACACAAAATAAGAAGCTTATACTCGGATAATGATAAGCTTAGAAAAGCTAAAAATGCTATTAAGAAGCATAATTTCAACTCGTATCAAATTTATGAAATAATGCTTTTGTTTTATTCTGATAATGTAAGACTAAAATTTGCTAAATATGCTTATGATTATTGTACTGATACTGAAAAATATAATGTTGTAAATTCGGCTCTAACAAGAAGAAGTATAAGAGAACTAAGATTATATTTATCAAATAATAATAATGATTACAACAATTTTAATATTAAAACATTAAAACAGAAAATAAGACACAAAACAAGCGATAAAGATAAACTTATAACAGCAAAAAATGAAATTACATCTCATAAATTAAGTTCTAACACAATTTATGAAATTGCAATGTTATTTGGCTTTGAATCAACTCGTCTCGAATTTATTAAAGATGCATACAATAATTGTAATGATAAACATAACTACAAAATTATGTACAATGCATTCGAAAATAATAGAAATATCAATGATTTAAAAAGCTTTATAAATTCAAAAAATAATTATAATAAGCCTTCAAATTTTTATAGTTTAAAACAAAAAATAAATTCAGAATATGACGAACAAAACAAACTGGCGATAGCTAAAAATTGGATAACTACTAAAAAATTAGCTGCTACTCAAATATATGAGCTTTTAATGTTATTTTCGTATGAAACAACTCGCTTAGACTTTGCCAAATATGCATATGATTATTGTAGTGATACTGACAACTATAGTTATTTAAATAAAGCTTTTTCTAATAGTAGAAATATTAACGAATTAAATAATTATATCAGTGCTAAACATATTAAACCACAAAAATTTAATATCGAAAACTTAAAAAATAGAATTAAACGTAAATCGTCAGATGTTGATAAACTAACATTAGCTAAAAACGAAATCAATTCTCAAAAAATTAGTTCAAATGATGTTTATGAAATCTTGCTTTTATTTAACAAAGATGAATATAAATTTGAATTTGCCAAATATGCATATAATTTTTGTTATGATAAAAAAAGATACTATATTGTAAAAGATGCATTTAGCAATCAAGAATATAAAGATAATTTTAATGTTTTTATGAATGGTGGTAAAACTAAAAATAATGTAAATATTGAGCAAGTAAAAGAACAAATTAAAATTATATCTTTTGAGAGTGATAAGCTCAAAACTGCTAAAACGATAGCATCTACAAGTAAAATCTCATCAAGTGATATTTATGAAATTATGAAACTTTTTTCATTTGAAAGTACAAAGCTTAATTATGCCAAATATGCATATGATTATTGTATTGACAAACAAAGCTACCATATAGTAAACAAGGGTTTTACTTTTAATAATAGCAAAATAGAATTAAATAATTATATTTTACGAAAACGATAAGGTCTTTTATCTATTTAATGCTACTTACAGTATGATAAGTAAAGCTAAAGAAAAACTAATTAAATCATTAAACATCAAAAAATATAGAGATAAATATAACTATTTTTATATTGAAGGTGAAAAAATGTTAGATGATATTTTAGATTCATCTCTAAATGTTAAAACTGTTTTTGTAACAAAAGAACTAATCAACAAATATAATAATATTAGTGACGTTATTGAAGTTACAGATAATGAATTGAGTAGAATAAGTTCTTTAGTTACACATAGAAATGTACTAGCAATTATTGAAAAACCAAAAAATGTTATTGCTAAAAATGAAATATATAATTCATTATCTATTTTGCTAGACAAAGTTCAAAATCCTGGTAATATTGGTACAATTATTAGAACCGCAAATTGGTTTGGAATTAAAAATGTATTTTGCTCATCAGATAGTGCTGATATATACAGCCCTAAAGCAATTCAAGCTACAATGGGAGCAATTTCAAATGTAAATGTACATTATGTTAATATAGTCGATTTTTTAGAATCATTTTCTAAAAATAAAAAATTTATAATATCAGGTTCTTTTCTTGAAGGAGAAAATATTTATAAAACCAAACTGACTAGAACAGGTATTATTATAATGGGAAACGAAGGAAATGGAATAAGCAAACAATGTGAAAAATATGTAAACAAAAAAATATATATTCCTAACTATCCTTTAGATAATAAATTAACAGATTCGCTTAATGTATCAATTGCAACAGCGATTATTTGCTCAGAATATAGAGCAAGTTTATTAAGAAATTAATTCTAATACAATCATGCGTAAATATCAATAATTCATAATATAATTTATTTTTTGAATTTATATATATTTACATTAGTTTTATGTTAATTCTACTTTACGAGCTTAAAATATGTTAAAAATCAAAGTATTAAAACATTTTATATATAGTATTGATTAATTTTACATAGCTTGAGTTGAAGCTGAGTCTGCGAATTATTCGATTTTTTCAACACCGATTTCGACTTTGCGGTTATTGAGTCAAAATGCAATCTACATGTTCTATTTCGTAGGCTGAACGGAACAGAAATCATTGTTTCTTAATATATTAAGATTTTAATTTCGCTCAATCTTAAAATTTAGAATTTTGGTTCAAGTTTACTCAATCTACATAAATAATTTTTGAATTAAATATTTAATATCTTTATTATCAAACGTTTTAAACTTCGTAAAGTAGAATTAAGTAGTCTTACAAAAATTTTTTGTTACTTAATTTTTGTTAAACTGCATATTATTTAGAGTATTAATAGAGTGCGCAAGCAACATTAAATAGGTCGATGACCTTAAATACATTAATTATAAATTAATAAAACTTTTATTATGAAAAATTTTTTATGTTACATTATGCTACTAAGCTTTTTATCAGTAGCCTATACAAACTCTGCATTTTCGCAAGAAGATGAAGAAGGGTTTGATGTTAGTGACCCATTAAACTCGCAAAGTTCAATTGCTGCCGGATTGGGTTACACCAATATTGGTGGAGAAAACTTTATTGGAATGCGAATTCAACCAGAACTTGCACTTGGAAAACTTGGTTTTGGACTTGATGTTCCTATTATGTTTAATGTTAGTTCAGGAAAATTAAGAACCGAAGAGTATAAAAATGGGGTTGGTGTTCTTAGAATGATTCGTTACCTTAGATGGGGAGTTAAAAAAAAGGATCCTGTTTATATTAGAGTTGGCGATATAAGTGGTTCATACTTAGGATATGGTATGCTAATGAACAATTATTCGAATGCTGTAAGTTTCGAAAAACGTAAAGTTGGTATAACATGGGATATATTGGTTAAAAATTTTATTGGTATCGAAGGTATTTATAGTGATTTAGATTTTTCATCACTTAATTTGCTTGGTATCAGACCATATATTAAACCATTCGGTATGACTCGAATCCCAATATTAAAATCAATGGACATAGGTTTTTCATATGTTACCGATAAAGATAATACGGTTCTTGAAACTGAAGATGAGGATGGAGATATCAAAAGAATTGAAAAACGTTATGTTAATGATGGTATAACAGCCTATGCAATTGATATGGGAGTAAAAATAATTAATACATCAATCTTACATCTTGCTTTTTATGCTCAATATGGAAACCTGAATGATATAGATTCAGATGCTTTAAAAACAAAAGTAAAAACAGAATATAATATTGAAAATTTTAAACCAGGTGATGGATTTAGTGTTGGTTTTGATTTCAAACTTAAATTTTTGGGCGATGTACTAAGATTAGATGCCAGATTGGAAAGACTTTGGTATACAAATTATTTTACGCCTCAATTTTTTGACGCTAATTATGAAGCTGATAAAGATGGTAAAATATTATCCTTAGCTAATATTGAGAAAAAACAAGGTATTTACGGCTCATTAAGTTTTCATGTAATAAATAAAATACGAATTACAGGAAATCTTATGCTACCTGATGAGGTGGGACTAAAATCTCCAGCTTCAGTTGGTTTAGAACTAGATGCTTCGAGATTAATAGAAAAATTTGTTGTAAAAGGACAATACTTTAAAGGTGGTTTAACAGATTTGAGCGATGCTTTCAAATTTGATGAAAGATCTGTTGCTACTGTTAGAGTTGCATACAAAGTCAATAAATTTCTGGTTGCAGGTTTAGACTACCGTTGGACATGGTCTGTAATGGAAGATGGTGAATATAAAGCTGATAACTATATTAGTCCATATATTGGATTTAGTTTCCCATTAAATTTTGGTAGTGGTGGCGATAGTCAAGATTAATTAAATATAAAAAGTTAGAAAGTTAAATTTTAACTTTCTAACTTTTATATAAATACTTTATCAATAGTTTTTCAATATTCATATATTGTTAATTTGCATATCGTCAGAATATTAATAGAATGCGTAAGCAACATTAAACAGGTCGAAGACCTTACTTTTCAATATCTTCTTCTTCAAAATCTTCAAGTTCAAAAATATCTTCAGGAGATGCATTAAAAAATTCTGCTATTCTTAGTGCTAAAACTGTTGATGGTGTATACTTACCTGTTTCTATTGAGTGAATTGTTTGTCTTGAAACACTTAGTGCTTTTGCTAACTCTGCCTGTGTTATTCTAAGTTTCGCTCGTTCAACCCTAATTGTATTTGTCATAATTATATATTTTAAGGTCTTTGACCTATTTAATGTGGCTTACGTAATTATACTGTTTATCAGACGTAAGCAAACTTTTAGCTATTCACTTTTAACTGTTCACTTACTTACTATCTTTATGTAAATAAACTTCAAGTGCCTTTACTATTACCTTAACTTTGTTATTATATGTTAAGGTACGCAAACTATATGGCAAATATAGTTTACTTTTTGTTATCTAACAATTTTATTTATTTTTTTTGTAAAAACAATTATAGTAATTTTGTATTCTGAATTTACATATTTTAATAATTAATTATATTTTGAAAGTAAACAATTTACAAAAAATATGAAAACAAAACCATTTTTTATTTTTCTAATAATATTAATAGTCAATTTTACTACTAAATCGCAACAAATAGAAGAGATGCGAGGTGTATGGATAACAACAGCATATAATATAGATTGGCCTTCAACAGCTTATCTAAGTTCTGCTCAACAAAAAGCCGAATTTATAAAACTACTTGATTTTTATACAAAAAATGGAATAAATGCAGTATTTCTACAAGTAAGACCTGCTGCCGATGCTTTTTATAAATCTACATATGAACCTTGGTCACAGTGGCTTACAGGCACACAAGGCAAAGCACCTAATCCATATTATGACCCACTTAGCTTTATGGTTGCCGAGTGTCATAAACGAGATATCGAATTTCATGCATGGTTTAATCCATATCGGGCAGTAGCGAATACAAATAGAACTATTCCTGTAGCAAATCATATAACAAATCTAAAACCTGATTGGTTTATTAAATATGGAAATCGAAAATATTTTGACCCTGGTGTTCCAGATGTTCGTGATTATGTAACAAAAGTAATAATGGATGTTGTACGCAGATATGATATTGATGGAGTACACTTTGATGATTATTTTTATCCACAAAAAAAAGATGGTGTTGATTTTCCAGATAATCACACATTTATAAAATATAATAGTGATTTTTCTATAAAGAAAGCAGATTGGAGAAGAGATAATGTAAACTCTCTAATACAAATGGTTGGCGATAGTATAAACGCAGTGAAACCACAAGTGAAATTTGGAATAAGTCCGGGTGGAATATGGCGAAACAAAGGATGGGACATAAAAGGGTCAAATACCAGAGGATTATCAAGTTATGATGATTTATTTGCTGATGTTATAACATGGCTCGAAAATGGCTGGATTGATTATGTTACCCCTCAAATATATTGGTATATTGGGTTTAAAATTGCTGATTACAAACACCTTGTAAATTGGTGGAGTAAAAACACATTCGGAAGACATCTATATATAGGTATTGGTGTACACAGAATAAACAGCTCGGAAAGGTGGAAAAATCCATCAGAGATACCAAATCAAATAAGACTAAACAGAAAAACACCAAATGTATTGGGTAGTGTGTTTTTTAACTCATCGTCATTGTACAAAAATAAAAATGGATTTGTTGATTCATTGAATAATGATTTATTTAAATTTTCAGCATCCGTTCCCAAAATGCCTTGGAAAGAAGAGTTAATAGCTATTGTAGAACATAAAGATACAAATATAATAAATGTCGTTACAGAAACTCCTATTCCATTGGCTCCAATTGAGTTTGAGAAAAAACGTTTTAGAAGAGAAGTATTATTAAGTTGGAATATGGACAAGTCTCAAAAACATTTTTTATCCGATACTGCAAGTTATTATAGAATTTATCGTTTCAAAGGAACAACAGTTGGTGAACTTAATCCTGCAAACATTTATGCTACAACTAAAAAAAATCATTTTTTGATAACAAGACGATTTGCTTTTTTTAGAAAGAAATTTACATTTGTAGTTGCTGCTATAAATAGAAACAATAAAGCTGGCAAAGTAAGTAATCAACTTATAGTTAAAATGAAAAGATAATGTCTTTGATCTATTTATTACTGTTAGATATTTAGCCGTAGTCTTCAGTTCTCAGTCTTCAGCTTTTTTAATACGCCTTTCTCTTGCGTAAGCTGCAATGGCTGATGACTGAATATATGAAAGAGGTACTGATATAGCATAAAAATTTTGTTTTTTATATTATGCTGTTTATAAGGCGTAAGCAAAATTGTTCATTGTCCATTACTTAATAAGTAGTCTTACAATAGTTTCTCGATTTTATTTTCATACAATTTGTAGTTATATAATCTTCAAAAAACGCGTAAGCCACATTAAATATGTCGAAGACATTAAATTTTAAACAAATGAAAAATATAATAAACCCATTTCTTTATGAAGTTGCCGAAATATTTATTAATAGATATGGTACAAATCAAAAAGGTATTTGTTTTGTTTTTCCTAACAAAAGATCCGGTGATTTTTTTAGAAAATATTATAGCGAAATACATAATAAATCGACTTGGTCTCCAAGTATTTATACTATTAATTCATTAGCAAAAAAACTTACAAACCTAAAAATCCCTCATAAACTTAATTTAATTTTTGATTTACATGCAGTTATCAAAACAATAAAAGGTTTTGGTGAATATGATTTTGATAAATTTTATTCTTTAGGTGAATTGATTTTGTCGGATTTAAACGAAATTGATTCGTATCTTGTTGATGTTGAAAAGGTATTTAGCGATATTAAAGATATTTATGAAATAGATGGAAAATATCAGTTTTTGACTGAAGAGCAAAAAGAGATATTAAAATCATATTGGAGTAATTTTATAAAAGAAAAACAAAGTAACGAAATAAATAAGTATTTGAAAATATGGAAAATTTTTCCAACTGTATATAAAAGGTATAGAGAAAAACTATTAAATAAAAATTTTGCATACGAGGGTTTAATTTATAGAGTTTTGAGCGAAAAAATAGAAGCTAAACAAATAAACCATCATAATTTTAACAAGTTTGTTTTCATAGGTTTTAATGCTTTAAATAAAGCTCAGGAAAAATTATTCGAGTATTTTAAACAATCGAATATTGCTGAATTTTACTGGAATGTTGATAATTATTATTTAAACGACAAAAAACAAGAAGCTGGTTTTTTCATGAGAAAAAATATTATAAATTTTCCTCAAAAGCAGAAATTTTTTCAATCAAATTTCGAAAAAGAAAAAAATATTGATTTGATTGGTGTTCCTTTAGAAGTAGGTCAGGCAAAATCAATAACTACGATATTAGAAAATCTTGCAAACACACACTCATACAAAAATATAGAAAAAAATACAGCTATAATATTAGCCGACGAACATCTATTGTACCCTGTACTGCATTCAATTCCCAAAGACATTAATTTAATAAATGTTACAATGGGCTATCCGTTAAGCGATACTCAATTGTATATACTTTTGAATCTTTATGTTGGTCTTCAGGAATCAATACAAATACAAAAAAATAGTAATAAAAACTATTATTACAAAACTGTTATTTCAATACTTCAACATTCATATATACAGACTAATATCAAAGATGTTTCGCAATCGGTAATAGCAGTGCTTGAAAGTGAAAATCAAGCTTATATAAATTACAAAAAACTACTTGTACACGAAAATACAATATTAGAACTATTATTTAGTCCAATTAGTGATAACAATGGTATAGAGTTACTTGGACAAATATTGAATATACTTTTTTATTTATTTTCTAATAAACAAGAAGAAAATAGTATCGACGATGAATATATATATCAGGCATATATAAAAATAAAAGGGTTAAAAGAAATATTTGAACAAAAAAAAGAATCTTTTGGGATAAAAATAACTTCCAAAATATTAAAACAGTTGCTTAAAGAAACACGCATACCTTTTACGAGCGAAAAAGTGGAGGGTATACAAATTATGGGTATAATGGAGTCTCGAAATATTGATTTTGAGAATGTTATAATACTTGGACTTAACGAAGGTGTTTTTCCAAGTCAAGCAAGTCGTCCATCTCTACTTACCGAAAACCTAAGGCATGTTTTTGACCTACCTTTAATAAAACATCAGGATTCTATTTTTTCATACTTATTTTATTCGGTTTTGCAGAGAGCTGAAAATGTTTTTTTCTTATATAATAATATCACAGGGTATAATAATAGTAGAGAAATTAGTAGATTTGTTCAACAAATTATATATGAATCTAAGCTCAAAATAAATCACTTACAACTAAAACAAAACCTATTTCCAGAAATAAATAATAAAATAATTGTATATAAAAACGAAGAAATATTAAACAAGCTAAAACGCTATTTCTCGAAAGGACAATTTGCTGAAAAAAGAATGTCGGTATCAGCAATTAACACTTATATAGACTGTAAACTGAAATTTTATTTTAGATATATAGCAGAAATATATGAAGAGAAAAAAATTGAAGAAGAAATAAGCTCCGTTTCATTTGGTTCGATTCTACATTTGGTTATTGAGTCGATTTATAAAGATTTTGTAAAAACGAACAACAGCAAAACAATATTAAGTGAAAATTTTGATGCTTTCTATGATAAAATAGATAAACATATTGATTTATCCTTTAAAAAACACTATAACATACCCTTTGATGATATTTATGAATATAGAGGAAGTCAAATTATTATTCGTGAAGTTATTAAGAGTCATACAATAAACATATTAAATATAGATAAAAAATATGCTCCTTTTGAGCTTACAAGTATTGAATCGAGATTTAATAACACATCAGTAAAAATAAATATTGATGATGAAAAACATGATTTTGCATTAATTGCTGTTATTGACCGAATTGATAAAAAAAATGGAATATACCGTATTATTGATTACAAAACCGGTAGTGTTGATAAAAATTTCTCAGATGTGCCAAGTTTGTTTGTAAGAGGCTTTAAAAAAACTAAGCCAATAATGCAATTATTTTTTTATTCTCTTGTTATTTTAGATAATTTCAAATATTTACATGAGAAAATAATTCCTGGAATATATGATGTTAGAAGCATGAAAAAAGATAGTTTTGATGCAAATATTTATTTAAAAGATAGAAAATCGAAAACAAAATTAGACCAGAATCTTTTTTCTCAATTATTAATAGAATATAAAAATGAATTAACAAATATTATTGAAACACTATTTGATAAAGATATACCATACGAACAAACAAGTAATGAACAAATTTGTAAATATTGTAGCTATAATACTATTTGCAAAAAATAGCGACCTGTGTAATCAAAACATGATTAAGCTACCATTTAAAATTTTATCTCGCCGTTCTCTATCCAATTTTTTGTTTCGTTATTTTTTTTGTTGCAGTTAAAACTCCAAGTGAATTAGAACCTGTTTTTGACCACAACATACCATTTTTTTTCTGTCGATTAGCAATAAGCAAATCGTTTTCTTTTTCCGCATTGTTACTTGAATTTCTTAAATTTATTTTTTTTCTCAATGCGTAATTTGGGATACAAGGTCTTCGACCTATTTAATGTGGCTTACGCATTAGTACAAGTACAATCTAATCTGCAAGTTATGAATATGTAAATGTTGATAAACTTTTGTAACAGTACTTAATTCGTCACTTCCTAATCTGTTTCCATTATTTTCTCTATTTCTGTTATACTAATTTTCAGTATAACAGAAATTTCTTCTTTACTTTTTTTTTCAACGTAAA
>JAOZVK010000335.1 GCA_029938185.1 Bacteroidales bacterium
TCAATAGCAATTCTGTTTATAATTTTCGTTGCTCAGAATCGTTATTTCAATAATGAAACAAATCCTAATTTTCTTTTGGCAAGTGCCAACCAAAACGATATTGAAGAAATATTAATAATGGAAAGCCAAAAATGCAAACATTGCATTATTCCAAAACAATGGTTTTCTAAGGGTGGCTGGCTAAATCCATCGGTTGCTGGTATGCTTGATGGTGCATATGAGGCTGGTGTAAGTATCAAGGAATTAGCTAAGTTTTTATACAAATATTCTACAAATGCCGATTTTCGCAAGCAAACAAATAAGCAAGTAGACGAAATATGGAATCAAAGAGACTTGATTTATAAAATTTTTGCAAAAGAAATTAAAAAGT
This sequence comes from Bacteroidales bacterium, assembly GCA_029938185.1. Lineage (GTDB taxonomy): Bacteria > Bacteroidota > Bacteroidia > Bacteroidales > JAOZVK01 > JAOZVK01. Next base: position 371 of record JAOZVK010000335.1, read on the forward strand.
TATGTTTAGATTTGGGTGGAAACTCTGGCAGTATAAAAGCAGAATACCTGATGGGAAAACTTATTTTTGCAGCAGGTGGAATAATTGCAGGTACAGGCAAAGGAACTGAAGCTATAAAATTATCAAAACATATTGCTAAAATTCTAAGAAAATTAAAATTAGCCCAAAAACTGGACAAAATAAAAATAAACTGTCCTCCATGTTTGCTTTTATACAAAAAAACTGGTAAGTTGCGTAAAAATCTATTATCAAAAACAAATTTACCAAGCACTAAAGCACTACTAAACAGCAAGTGGAAAGAATCGGGTAAAACTTGGAAAGTTTTTATTAAGGATTATGAGGCGCATCATATTATTCCTAAGAGTTTGTTAGATGAATCAAAGGCGTTACAATTTTATTACAACAACGGAGGTAAATTATCTTTTAATTCCATAGAAAATGCGTTAATGGTGAAAAAAGTTAGTTTAGGTGGAACCCACAACCATCCTGCTTATAATTTTTATATAAGAAATAAAATTGCTAAAATATATTCGCAAATTGAAAAAAGCAATATTACTATTGATAAGAAAGTATATATATTTGAAAAACGACTTAAAGTACTGATAAGCAATACAAAAAAAGATATAGTTAATAATTCAATAAATGCAAATAAAAAAATAAATTTAATTTATAAATAGATATGTTTTTTGAGTTAGATACAGTAAGCAATGATAGCTATGGAGTGCCGTTTCCTGTTATTTCAAATAGCAAAATTACAGGAGAAGATTTATATAGACAAGGTATTAAAATAAATAAATTCTTTAATGAAAAATTACTTTACCTAAGTAAAAGTACTTTTAATACTACAAAAAATGTTATGAGGGATTTTTTAGTTTGGGACGCTGGTAGTCCAAATGCTTATCATATAGTCTGTTCCCGAAAATTCAAATCAATATTAGAAAAACAAAAACTACCACCCCATAAATTTTACCCTGCTGAAATTGATGTTTTAGGAAAAACACACAATTATTTTGTATTACATTATATTCAAGACTATTTGCAGGATATTGATTACAAAAAAACACAATTCAGAAAAGCCGAAATTCTTGAAACCGAACCAATAAAAAAAGAATTTAAAATTGGTGAAATAAAAAATTATAATGAATATCAAAAATTAGAAAAAAAAGCTTTCAAAAAAGATAATTGGTTATATCCCACAAAATTACATTTCAAGGATAATATTTATTATGATATTTGGGGCTTTCAAGGAACACATATTATTAGCCAAAAAGCAAAAGAAATATTTGAAAAAGAAAATATTACAGGCATAGAAACCAAAGAATTAAGCAAAACCGAATTTTCATATCTTAACATTGTTATGCCCCCCTTCGGGGGTTTTAATAGCTGACGCATTAAATATGAAATATTGAAAGGAGTGTACTGGTTTGTTACATATTGCCTGTTTAAAACTGTCGGTGTGGCTTCAATGCCACGCCGACAGTAGGTGATTAGAAGAGCCACAAAATATTGACAATGAAAAAAATAAAAAGAAAACATATATTAATCTCAATAGCAATTCTGTTTATAATTTTCGTTGCTCAGAATCGTTATTTCAATAATGAAACAAATCCTAATTTTCTTTTGGCAAGTGCCAACCAAAACGATATTGAAGAAATATTAATAATGGAAAGCCAAAAATGCAAACATTGCATTATTCCAAAACAATGGTTTTCTAAGGGTGGCTGGCTAAATCCATCGGTTGCTGGTATGCTTGATGGTGCATATGAGGCTGGTGTAAGTATCAAGGAATTAGCTAAGTTTTTATACAAATATTCTACAAATGCCGATTTTCGCAAGCAAACAAATAAGCAAGTAGACGAAATATGGAATCAAAGAGACTTGATTTATAAAATTTTTGCAAAAGAAATTAAAAAGTTATGTTTAGATTTGGGTGGAAACTCTGGCAGTATAAAAGCAGAATACCTGATGGGAAAACTTATTTTTGCAGCAGGTGGAATAATTGCAGGTACAGGCAAAGGAACTGAAGCTATAAAATTATCAAAACATATTGCTAAAATTCTAAGAAAATTAAAATTAGCCCAAAAACTGGACAAAATAAAAATAAACTGTCCTCCATGTTTGCTTTTATACAAAAAAACTGGTAAGTTGCGTAAAAATCTATTATCAAAAACAAATTTACCAAGCACTAAAGCACTACTAAACAGCAAGTGGAAAGAATCGGGTAAAACTTGGAAAGTTTTTATTAAGGATTATGAGGCGCATCATATTATTCCTAAGAGTTTGTTGGAACATTCTTTAGGTCTACGTTTTTATTACAATAATGGTGGCAAGTTCAAATTTAACTCTTCTCAAAATGGATTATTTATAAAAAGAGTTAGAACAAATATAGTAAATGGAACACATGCTAATCATCCAAATTATAACCAGATGATGTTGCAAAAAATTGATAATATTTATGCTAAAATTGAACTAACAGATATTCCAACACCTTTAAAAATAAAAAAATTTGAAAAAAATCTAATCAAACTTATTGACGATACTAAACAAGTTTTAATCAAAAAAAGTATACATAACAATATAAAATTAAATAACATTTTTAAATAAAAGTATATATGAAATTGTATTTATTAAATATTACAAATGAAGATAAACTTGGTACTCCATCAATTGTTGTAACTGATACAAACAGGGTAAAAGAAAGTTTATATCAGCAATCAATAACTAAATTTATTTTTAATAAAGATAATGATAAAATAAAAATTAAGCTTGTTGATATTGGTGGTACTTCGATGCAATTGCGTGATTATCAAAAATGGAGTGCAGGGAAACCAAAAGCTTATGTTATTGTCTGCTCACCAAAATTCAAATCAATATTAGAAAAACAAAAACTTCCACCACATAAATTTTATCCAGCAAAGATTGATGTTGAAGGCAAAACACACAATTATTTTGTACTACACTATATTCAAGACTATTTGCAGGATATTGATTACAAAAAAACACAATTCATAAAAGCCGAAATTCTTGAAACCGAACCAATAAAAAAAGAATTTAAAATTGGAGAAATAAAAAATTATGCTGAATATCAAAAATTAGAACAAAAAGCATTTAAAAAAGATAATTGGTTATATCCCACAAAATTACACTTCAAAGATAATATTTATTATGATATTTGGGGCTTTCAAGGAACACATATTATTAGCCAAAAAGCAAAAGAAATATTTGAAAAAGAAAATATTACAGGCATAGAAACCAAAGAATTAAGCAAAACCGAATTTTCATATCTTAACATTGTTATGCCCCCCCCCTTCGGGGGTTTTAATAGCTGACGCATTAAATGAAATATAAGGTCTTCAACTTATTTAATATTGCTCAGGAATCGTTAAAAAATAATTTTCCGATTTGTTTTTTGTAAGATACTTATATTTAGGTGCAAACCAATTCGTAATTCGTAATTTATAATTCGTCATTTCCTAAACAATATAAAAAGGCTCGAAGAGCCACAAAATATTGACAATGAAAAAAATAAAAAGAAAACATATATTAATATCAATAGCAATTCTGTTTATAATTTTCGTTGCTCAGAATCGTTATTTCAATAATGAAACAAATCCTAATTTTCTTTTGGCAAGTGCCAACCAAAACGATATTGAAGAAATATTAATAATGGAAAGCCAAAAATGCAAACATTGCATTATTCCAAAACAATGGTTTTCTAAGGGTGGCTGGCTAAATCCATCGGTTGCTGGTATGCTTGATGGTGCATATGAGGCTGGTGTAAGTATCAAGGAATTAGCTAAGTTTTTATACAAATATTCTACAAATGCCGATTTTCGCAAGCAAACAAATAAGCAAGTAGACGAAATATGGAATCAAAGAGACTTGATTTATAAAATTTTTGCAAAAGAAATTAAAAAGTTATGTTTAGATTTGGGTGGAAACTCTGGCAGTATAAAAGCAGAATACCTGATGGGAAAACTTATTTTTGCAGCAGGTGGAATAATTGCAGGTACAGGCAAAGGAACTGAAGCTATAAAATTATCAAAACATATTGCTAAAATTCTAAGAAAATTAAAATTAGCCCAAAAACTGGACAAAATAAAAATAAACTGTCCTCCATGTTTGCTTTTATACAAAAAAACTGGTAAGTTGCGTAAAAATTTATTATCAAAAACAAATTTACCAACTACTAAAGCATTACTAAACAGCGAGTGGAAAAAATCGAGAAAAACTTGGAACGTTTTTATTAAGGATTATGAGGCGCATCATATTATTCCTAAGAGTTTGTTGGAAAAATCAGAAGCATTACAATTTTATTTTAATAATGGTGGTAAACTGAAATTTAATTCTATTGAAAATGGAATAATGCTTAAAAAGGTTTCAAAAGGTGGTATTCATGCAAGACATGATAATTATTCCCAGTATATTTTTAGAGAAATAAATGCGATTAATAACAAAATAGAAATTTCTAATTATTCAAAAATAATAAAAATAAAAATGTATAATAAAGAAATTGAGTTATTAATAAGCAAAACGAAAAGTAAAATAATAAATACATGTATTAAAAATAACAAAAAATTAAATAAAATATTCAAATGACCAATTTATATTATTTAGATGGTATAATAGAAGACAAATATGGTGTTTCTTCTCCTATTGCTGAGAACTATAAATATGTTGAAAAAAGAGTATATAAAAAACAAATAACACTAAATTGTTTTAAAAAAGACTACAAGCCACTTTTTTTATTTTTAGATACTTGGGATAATTCTCCTGCAATTCTAAGAGATTTTCATTTTTGGGGTATTGGAAAACCAAATGCTTATAATATAATATGCTCACCAAAATTCAAATCAATATTAGAAAAATTAAATCTGCCACCCCATAAATTTTACCCCGCTGAAATTGATGTTTTAGGTAAAACTCACAATTATTTTGTACTACACTATATTCAAGACTATTTGCAGGATATTGATTACAAAAAAACACAATTCATAAAAGCCGAAATTCTTGAAACCGAACCAATAAAAAAAGAATTTAAAATTGGAGAAATAAAAAATTATGCTGAATATCAAAAATTAGAACAAAAAGCATTTAAAAAAGATAATTGGTTATATCCCACAAAATTACACTTCAAAGATAATATTTATTATGATATTTGGGGCTTTCAAGGAACACATATTATTAGCCAAAAAGCAAAAGAAATATTTGAAAAAGAAAATATTACAGGCATAGAAACCAAAGAATTAAGCAAAACCGAATTTTCATATCTTAACATTGTTATGCCCCCCTTCGGGGGTTTTAATAGCTGACGCATTAAATATGAAATATTGAAAGGAGTGTACTGGTTTGTTACATATTGCCTGTTTAAAACTGTCGGTGTGGCTTCAATGCCACGCCGACAGTAGGTGATTAGAAGAGCCACAAAATATTGACAATGAAAAAAATAAAAAGAAAACATATATTAATCTCAATAGCAATTCTGTTTATAATTTTCGTTGCTCAGAATCGTTATTTCAATAATGAAACAAATCCTAATTTTCTTTTGGCAAGTGCCAACCAAAACGATATTGAAGAAATATTAATAATGGAAAGCCAAAAATGCAAACATTGCATTATTCCAAAACAATGGTTTTCTAAGGGTGGCTGGCTAAATCCATCGGTTGCTGGTATGCTTGATGGTGCATATGAGGCTGGTGTAAGTATCAAGGAATTAGCTAAGTTTTTATACAAATATTCTACAAATGCCGATTTTCGCAAGCAAACAAATAAGCAAGTAGACGAAATATGGAATCAAAGAGACTTGATTTATAAAATTTTTGCAAAAGAAATTAAAAAGTTATGTTTAGATTTGGGTGGAAACTCTGGCAGTATAAAAGCAGAATACCTGATGGGAAAACTTATTTTTGCAGCAGGTGGAATAATTGCAGGTACAGGCAAAGGAACTGAAGCTATAAAATTATCAAAACATATTGCTAAAATTCTAAGAAAATTAAAATTAGCCCAAAAACTGGACAAAATAAAAATAAACTGTCCTCCATGTTTGCTTTTATACAAAAAAACTGGTAAGTTGCGTAAAAAT
>JAOZVK010000336.1 GCA_029938185.1 Bacteroidales bacterium
CAGGATAAAATTTATGGGGTGGTAGTTTTTGTTTTTCTAATATTGATTTGAATTTCGGGGAACATACTATATGATAGGCATTTGGACTACCAATTTCCCATATTAAATAATCTCTTAAAATTAAATTTCCACCATCTACACAATCTAGTGTAAGTTTTATTATTATTTTTTTTTTAAAAAAATTTGTTGGTGTAACTTTTTGTAAATAAAAGCTACTATTTTGGATTAAATCTTGATTATATTGAACAAAAGATGTTACTCCAAATTTATCAGAAATAGCTGCTTTTAATATGCGTAGTTGTATGTTTTTAGAATATTGCATTTACTTTTTTATTATTGTTAATACAATCCTTTATTAATTGTGATTTAATATTATTTTTAAGCTTAATTAATTTTTTTTCAAAAAGTGAATTTTTTGCAGGTATTGACAATTTTGTACTGTTAATACTTTTATTTATCTTTTCAACTTCAGATAAAACAAATCTTGTATAATTAGGATGTTTTGCATGATAGCCACCTTTAGATACTTTTTTTAACATAATTCCATTTTCAATAGAATTGAACCTATAAGTGCCTCCATTATTGTAATAAAATTGTAAGCCTTTTGATTTTTCCAACAAATTTTTAGGAATAATATGATGCGCCTCATAATCCTTAATAAAAACATTCCATGTTTTGCCCGATTTTTTCCACTCGCTGTTTAGTAATGCTTTAGTAGTTGGTAAATTTGTTTTTGACAATAAATTTTTACGCAACTTACCAGTTTTTTTGTATAAAAGCAAACATGGCGGACAGTTTAATCTTATTTTGTCCAACCATCTTTAGAAAACCATTGTTTTGGAATTATACAATGTTTGCATTTTTGACTTTCCTTTATTAATATTTTTTCAATGTCATTTTCGTTGGCACTTGCTAAAAGCAAATTAGGATTAGTTTCATCATTAAAACAACGATTTTGAGCAACGAAAACTATAAATAGAATTGCTATTGTGATTAATATATGTTTTCTTTTTATTTTTTTCATTGTCAATATTTTGTGGCTCTTCTAATCAGCTACTGTCGGCGTGGCATTGAAGCCACACCGACAGTTTTAAACAGGCAATATGTAACAAACCAGTACAGCATTAATGAAACGATTCTGAATCGTTGCATTAAATAGGTCGAAGACCTTAATCTGTAAATTTCATTCCAAAAACAATTATGTCATCAACTTGTTCAATTTTACCTTTCCAGTCGTAATGTGTTTTATTTAAAATTTCTTTTTGCTCTGACATTGACTTATGTGCATTATTTAAAAGCAAATTTTTAAATTTTTTCGACATAAATTTTCGGTTTCTCTCTCCCCCAAACTGGTCAATATATCCATCGCTGAACATGTAGAGACAATCGCCAGTTTGAAGTTTTAATTCAGTTACCTTATACCTATTCATTTTTGCATAAGTTGCAACAGGCATTTTGTCTGCTTTAAATTCGTATAAAGTCAAGTCATTTGATTTATTTTCATTATTAAATATTCTAATATTACTAAATGTTTTTGTTTCAAATTTTTCTTTTCTAATTAAAAATAAAGGATTATTTGCTCCAGAAAATTGCAATTTTTTTGTTTCTTGATCAATTGATATTATTGCCATGTCCATACCATCTTGTGTGCCGCTTTGTAAAGTTTTTATAATTTCTTTTCTTAACTTTTGTAAAATAACACTTGTATTTGTGAAATTTTGTTTATTGATAATATCACGCAACATTGATATTCCAAGCATGCTCATAAAAGCTCCAGGAACTCCATGTCCAGTGCAATCTGCTACGGTTATTATAGTTTTATTATTCATATTTGTCCACCAGTAAAAATCTCCACTTACAACATCACGAGGTTTAAATAATATGAAATGTTCCGATAATTTTTTAGGAAGCAAATCCAATGAAGGTAAAATAGCTGTTTGTATTCTTTTAGCATAATTAATACTATCTGTTATATCTTTGTGAGCACTTTCAATAGTTTCTTTATTTTGTTTTAATTTTTTTTCCCTTAAAATACGTTCTGTGATATCAAGAACAATTCCTGTTATACCTATTGTATTTCCTTCGTCATCATTATATATTATTTTTGATGTAGAAGTGTAGTATTCATTATTGTCTGGTTTTGTGTGTTTTTGGATAATATTTAATTTTGATTTTTTTGAACTTATAATTTCTTTATCAACTTCTTCATAAATTTTTGCAATCTTTGAGTTCAAAAAATCACTATCTCGTTTTCCGATAATTGTTTTCTCTTTATCTGCAAATAAATTACTATAAGATTTGTTTGCAAGTACATACTCTAATTTATTATTTTTGAAATAAATATGTGCTGGCAAATTATTTAATAATATTTCTAACTGTTTGTTTTTATGGGTGATTATACTCTTCTGGTTTTCAATATTTTCATTTAAAGTTATCAGCTCTTCATTGCTTTGTTTCAAATTTTCTTGGGACGTTTTAAGCTCTTCGTTTTGTTGTATTATTATAAATTCATGTTCTTTTATTTCAATATTTTGCTGGTCAATTTCGAGGCTACTTACATACAGTTGTTGATTTAAAGAGTTTTGTGCTTTTGTTTTCTCCTGTAATTCTTTCATCTGTTTAAGAATTTTCTTATTTATTTTAGAAAATAAAAAAATTGAAAAAAATAGAGTTATAATATTTATGATTAATGTAAAAAAAATTAAATTATAAGATTTTGTTTTAAATTTATCAGCTGTTTCTTGTGTGCGTTTGTTCAGCATAATAATAAAATCATCAATAGATTTCATTATTATTAATTTATCATAATGATATTTTTTATCAAACATTATTCTGCGTGCCATTGCAGTATCTGGCATTCTTGATATTGTAAACTGTTTAAGACTGTCTGCAAATTTTCCTTTCATTGCATTAAAAGCATTTTTTTCTTTCCAAAGCAAACTGATTGAATTATCTATGGTTTTTTTCAATTTGTCAAATTCAGCTTTTGTAAAACCTATGTTTTTCATAGTGTCAAGCAAAGCAATGGTTTGCCCATTCGCTCTTGGTTTTTTACCGTTGCAGACATCTATAAGCTCTTTATATTTATTTTCCCATATAGTATCAGATGTTATAATATAGCTACGACAATATCGAGTAAGGTCATCAGAAGTTTTTCGTAACTCTTCAGCAAATACATACGATTTTTGCAGTATTTCATTACTCTTTTGTAATTCAAATTGATTTTTGATTATTAAAGTAACAAATACTGCAAATATAACTAAAGCTATTACTATTAATGTAAATAATGTACTCGAAAAAATGTTTAGTTTCATGACTATACAATATTGATATTATTATTTTTAAATTCAGTAACATATTTTTTATCAGAATCTTGTATATGTGTCAAAAGCCAATCTCTTAAAAAATTCATAGTATCATAAGTAGTTGTTAGACTTCCATTTTTTAAATCATCGCGAAATTTAGTTACCTTTACAACAAAACCATGATGTTGTTCTTTGTGTAATTTTGTATCTGAATAGTTGTATTTATCAAAATATTTTTCTTCCGTTTTGAAATGATAATTTGTATATTTTACCATTTCAGTCAAAATGCTTTCAATTACTTCATCTGCTTTACTTTGTATAAACGATGCATATAAATTGTTTATCATTTCAACAATTTTTTTATGTTGATTATCTATCTCGTCATAACCTACAGAATATTTATCTGTCCAATTAATTAATTTTTTTTGCATTTTATTTTATTTTTATTAAAAAATATATTTAAAATTATCCAAATCGTATTATTCCTGCTGACAAATATGTTGTAAGTAGTCTTACAAAAGTTTTTCGACATTTATTTTCGTACAATTAACTATACATGACAGTAGTTAGAAAAAAATGAGTAAGTCACATTAAAATAGGTTGAAGACCTTATTTTATTCAATCTTTTTCAGACTTTGTTCTCTCTCATGTTTTGAGAGAATGTTGCAAAATACAAATTTTTTATTCAAAGTTAATAATTACCTACAAACTTTCCGCATTAGTTAAGTACTATTACAAAAGTTTTTTGGCATTTGTTTTTATATAATTATCTGCATGATAATATTTTTCAAAATGCGTAAGCCACATTAAATTAGGTCGAAGACCTTATTTATTTTTAGTAAAATTGGGCTACCCGTATTTTGCATTAAATTTGTTAATTCTTTTTATGAACAAACCCAATAAGCAACATAAAAAGGCTCGAAGAGCCTAATTTTTTTGATAACTTGCAGCTTTTTTTGTTAGTTGTAAGTTATTTTAATAACTTTAGAAAATGCAAATAAGAAAACCAAAAAAAGGAATTGGTGTTCCAAAACAAACACCCGAAAATAATTTAATAAAAGAAGTTGAAAGCTTAATTTCTGAACAACTTCATGAAATAGACTGGTCAAATTTTGAAAATAAACTTATAGAAAATAAGTTTTTTGAAACTGGAATGGTAAAGCAAAAAAATGTTTACGCCAATGTTTTAATAGAATTAGCTGGAGGTAGAGCAAATGAGCTAATTAAAATTATAGCCTTAGCTGATATTGTAAAAATAAGAGGTATATCGCCTGCAATTATCAAAGTTTTATATGAGAATGATTTAGATACGACATTAGAAAATTTGAAATTTACAGCAGAAATTGAAGGAACAGAGATAAGAGAATTTTCATGCGGATTACTTCACAACTTGTTTATTAAGCATGGTATAAAAAAAATTCTTGATAAAGTCAAAAATTGGATAAATCATGAAAATGAAGGAGTTCGCCGAGTTGTTACCGAAGGACTTCGTCCAAGATTAATGATGGTAAAGCATATAGATGAACTTAAAAAAAATCCAAGTTTATTGAAACCAATATTACAAAAATTGTTAGATGACAATTCATTATATGTAAGAAAATCCGTTGCAAATTGTTTAAACGATGTATCGAAAGATCACCCCGAAACACTCTTGGAATGGACTATTGAATGGACAAAATTGGACAAAATCAGTAAGGAACGTACTTTTATAATTAACAGAGCTTTGAGAACACTTGTGAAAAATGGAGATGAAAAAGCTCTCAAAATTCTGGGATACACTGATATTGCTGAACTCAAAATTGATTGGAAAAATACTTTAACCGAAAAAGTACAAATAAATAGTATTTTGCCATTTGAATTAACAATAAAAAACAATAGTAGTAGTGAAGCAAAAATCGTTGCAAATCTCGAAATTGATGCACCTGGGAAAAATGAAAAAAGACGACTTTTTCAATATCAATTTGGAAAAGCAAGTATAAAAAAAGAAGAAGCCAAAACTATTACTAAAAAAATTCATTTTACTCATAAAACAACTCAAAATAAAGAAAAAGGAACATACATAATCAGACTATTTATAAATAGTATTGATTTTGGAACTCAACAATTTATTTACTAATGTATTAAGACATAAATTGCTTAATTTTATAAATGTAATAATTTGACAGGATTTACATGATTAACAGGATTTTAAATATGTAAATCCTGTTAATCCTGTCTAAATAATACTAAAGAAACTTACGTCTTGTTACACTAAGGTCTTTGACCTGTTTAATATAATATTTAATTTAAAATGAATAATATTTTTTATATAAAAGAAACAGAAAAAAAATCGGATAAAGAACTTATTGAGAAATCTCTTAATGGTGATAAATTATCATTAGAAATTTTGATATAAAAACATCAAACATATATTTACAATGTAGCTTGAAAAATGGTTCTAAATCCTGAAGATGCATCTGATATTACACAAGACGTTTTGATAAAAGCAATTACACATTTATCAAAATTTAATTTCAAAAGTTCGTTTCAAACATGGTTGTACAGAATTACTTTTAATCATTTCTTGAATATAAAAAAAACAAAAATTGAATATCAAGTAACAAGTTTAGAAGAATATGGAAAAGTTTTAGAAAGTGTTGCAGATGAAAATTTATCGGAATATGAAAAAACAGAATTTTATGAATATATTGAAGATGTAAAAATAAGTTGTATGTCTGGAATGCTTTTATGTTTAAGCAGAGACGAACGATTAATTTATATTTTGGGAGAAATTTTTAATGTAAACAATAAAGTTGCTGCACAAATTTTGGAAATTTCTGCTGATAATTACAGGGAAAAATTATCAAGAGCAAGAAAAAATGTAAAAAATTTTATGCACAATAAATGTGGCTTAATTAACAAAAATAATCCTTGCAAATGCCCAAAAAAGACAAAAGGATTTATTAAAAATGGTTGGGTAAATACCAGAGAACTTGAATTTAATATTGAACATAAACAGAGAATTTATGAATTATCGGAAACAAAATCAAAAAGATTATGTGATTCGCTTGAAGACGAGTTACATAGTTTTTTTTATGAATACACTAATTATTAAATACTAATAAAAATGATTTAAT
>JAOZVK010000337.1 GCA_029938185.1 Bacteroidales bacterium
GTTTTGAGCGAAGCGAAAAACCGCAAAGCAAACCACACAAGCCGCTGACAACCAGCACAATGTTAGCACCTTTTTTTTATTTTATTATCTGTTTCGCTATTTTTTCTATTAACTCTTTTTCATTAATTGGTTTTGTTATATAATCAATACAACCCGCATCTAATGATTTTGACCTGTCGTTTTGCATGGCATTTGCTGTTTGTGAAATTATTGGTAAATCAGGACGCATTTTTTTTATTACTTTCGTTGCTTTTAATCCGTCAAGTTTTGGCAATTGAATGTCCATTAATATTATATCAATTTTTGAATTATTTTTGCATAATTCTATTGCTTGCAAACCATTTTCGGCTTTAATAATAATTGCTTGTGTTGGTTCAAGCATTTCTTCTAATATCAAACAGCTAAATGGTTCATCTTCTACAATTAGTATCGTTTTTCCGATAAATATGGTTTCTGTATTTTCTATGTGTGAATTTTCTTTAATTTCAGGACTAATTACTGCTTTGTATGGTATTGTAAAATAAAATGTTGAGCCTTTATTGAGTTCTGAACTTACCCAAATTTTGCCGTTAAGCAAATCTGCACATGCTTTTGATATTGCAAGACCAAGACCGGTTCCGCCATATTTTCTTGTTGATGTTTCATCTGCTTGTCTGAAACGTTTGAAAATTACAGGTAGGTCTTTTTTTGAAATTCCTATACCTGTGTCTTTTACCGAAAACTCAATCATATTATCACTATTAATAGAATATCCTATTTCAATTGAGCCTAACGGGGTAAATTTGACTGCATTTCCAATTATATTTATCAATATTTGACGTAAGCGTGTTGTATCTGTTTTTATTGTATCAGAACCGTTTGGTAGTCCTTTGTGCAATATTATTTCTAATTGTTCGTTTTTTTGTGCTGCTAAGGAATAGAAAAATTGATATATTTCAAATAAAAATTCATTTAATTTACATTCTGTTTCAATTATTGTCATTTGCCCTGCATCAATTTTTGAAATATCAACTATATCGTTAATCAAATTTAATAAATGATTTCCGCTATTGTTAATTATATTTACAAATCGTTCTCTTTTTGCAGGGCTTAGTGTTGGTTTTTTTAAAAAGCCGGCAAAGCCAAGTATTGCGTTCATTGGTGTTCTTATTTCGTGGCTCATGTTGGCAAGAAATGCCGATTTTAAACGGTCACTTTCTTCGGCTTTTTCTTTTGATATTTTAAGAGCTTCTTCTGCATTTTTACGTTCGGTTATATCTCTCAAAACCATTTGTATTGCATATACTTTATTATTGTTGATTAACGGAACAAAAGTATGTTCAACAGGAAAAGGTTTTTTATTTTTTGATTTAAATAAAAATTCAAAATTCCCGCTTTTATGCGTTTTTATGACTTCTGCAAGTAATTTTAATGCTTGCAGATAATCTTTTTCAACTGCAAAATATTTTAATATATCGTTTTCGATTTCTTCTTCTGGCTTATATCCGCTAAATTTTTCTACGGAAGGACTTACGTATAAAAGTTTGCCTGTTGTTGATATTTTAACAACTACGTCTTTCATTATTTCTGTTAATAATCTGTATTTTTCTTTGCTTTCTTTTAATGCTTTTTCATTTTCTTTTTGGATTGTAATATCTGATACTGTTCCGAGTGAATGTAGCGGATTTCCTGACTTATCATATTTAGTTTTGCATTTTTCGAGAACGTATTTAATCTTTCCCGATTTTAACAATAACCTATGTTCTATTTCATAAGGTGTTTGGGTTTTTAAGGAATTTGTATATGCTTGGTTAACTTTATCTCTGTCGTCTGGATGAATATTATCTAAAAAAGTTTCGTAAGTTGCAGCAAATTCTTGTGGTTTTAAATCAAAAATACGATATATTTCATCAGACCAAGTTAATTTATTATTTATTATGTCTAATTCCCAGTGTCCGAGTTGTGCTATTTTTTGAGCTTCTTTTAATTTTTCTTTGCTTTCTTTTACTGCTTGTTCTGCATTTTTACGTTTGGTAATATCAGTAGCAATTTCAAGTCTTACAAGACTTTCGTCTGTCCATTGAATTGCTTGGTCTCTGCATTGATACCATTGTTTTGTAATTGTGTTTTGAAATTCCCAAATGTATGGTTCATTAGGTTTTCCGTTTTTGTTTAATAATTTGTTGTTTGTGCAAAAATCACATGGGTTATCAAGTCCTTGCAATGTTTTATGGCATTTTTCGCCAACTTTATCGCCCCAGTATTGTTTTGCATATTTATTTAGAAACAAAAGTTTATAAGTCTGCATGTCAGCAACATAAACAACTGCATCAATACTGTCCATTGTTGCATGGAAACGTTTATTTTCATTTTCTAACAGCTTTTGTTTTCTATGTTCTTTTAATTTCGTGCTAATTTTTTCGGCACTTGCTTTTAAATATTCTATTTCTGAGGTTTGCCATTCGTTATCGTTAAGGCAATTATCAAAGCCTATAAAACCCCAAAATTCTTTTTCAATTATTATCGGGATAATTAGAATTGCTTTTATTTCTTGCGGTTCTAAAATTTCTCTTTCTATTTGCGGAAAATTAGAAACTTTACCACTTAGTATATCGCCTTTTTTTAGTATGTTATGGATACGAGGTAGCCAATCAGTGTATGAAAGATTTTGTAATTCTGGATTATTAATTTCGGGTTTTATACCATCGGCTATATATTCGGCAATTTGGCTTAACAATAATTCGCCTTTTTCGCTTTTATGATTTTTGAAGATATATGTTCTACTTGCATGAGCGGCTTTACCTATTATTTCTGTAAATCTTTGTATTTGTGTTTTCAGGTCGCCTGTTGATAATATTTCTGTTGCTTTATTTAATGCTACAAGATAGTTTTCTCGCTGTTTAAGTTCTTTTTTATTTTTTTTCCGTTCTGTAATATTTTCTTTAACACCAAGGAAGTTAATTATGTTATTATTATCGTCTTTTATAGGCGTTATTGTTGCTTGTTCCCAGTAAATTTTTCCATTTTTTGTTTTATTGCAAAATTCTCCTTTCCATTTTTTTCCTGCTTTAATGGTTTTCCATAATTGAGAGTAATACTCTTTTTTTTGTTCTCCTGCATTTAAAAGCCGTGGGGTTTGTCCGGTTACTTCTTTTTGTGAGTAGCCTGTAGTTTTAATGAAATTTTCATTTACATACTCAATATTACCGTCTGTATCGGTTATTACAATTATGTTCGCACTTTGCTCTACTGCTTCTGAAATTTTATTATGTTCTATTTCTTTAAAGTCTTCTGCATTGTTTTTATTAAACAGTTTCTTGCGAAGTTTTTTTATTTCAGTTTCTAATTCTTGATATGTCGGTTTTGTTTTCATATCTAATTTGTTTTGTTGAGTTGGTGCTAACGGATATGGCTTGGTGGCGGGCATTTTTTGCTTGTTTTTTACGAGCGTAGCGAAGTAAAAACAAGCAAAAAATGACTGACACCAAGCCAATGTTAGCGGTTTTATTTCTTTTATTTCTTTAATCGTCTTATTAATGTTTTTACAATATCTTTTATTCTATTATCAATCAATCATTTACAGTAATCATTGTGTTGCTTTTTATTTCTTTTATTTCTTTGAGCTTAGTTAGTCAATACCCAAATTGATTTTTTTCGTGAACCTGAAATGTTCTTTATTTTTCCGTCTTTTGATAATTTGTAGAGTAAATTTTTAACTTTATCTTGTTTTTGCTTATCTGTTAATGAATTGTCAAAAATATCATACATTATTGCATTTATCCCCTCTCTATCAGTTCGTTTGAGTTTTTTGATAAAGTGAATAATCATGTATTTGTAATCGTTTTCAGTTATTGGATAATTTTTCTGGATTTTATCAAGTATAAATACTGTTCCTAAATCAATTTCAGGTTTTTCTATCAATTTGTTAGTATATTCTCTGTCAATAATATTTCCGTAAATTGTTAATTCCACGTTATCAGCTAATGAGTAATCGGGTAGAGGGAAATATCTTTGTTTTTGTATGACAAACATTCTTTTTATTCCTGAACCAACGCTTTCAATCATTCCTATATTTACCATTGCATTTATGAGGAAAAAATTTCTGTATTTATGTGGTGTATAGTCATTTAAAATATAATCTTCAATTGTTCCCTGAAAAAAGGTTCCTACATTAAAGAATTTTACTTCATCAGATTTCTCGGTTACAATTATTCTGCTTTCAGAACTATAATCTTGATGAGCAATACAATTATTTATAGCTTCTCTGACAATCCATGTATCATATTTCGTTTTTTCAATTGGAATTACACTCTTATCTGACAATATTTTAATTTTTTCGTTGCTCAACTTATTTAAGACAGTATCAACAGCAAGAAAAAAAGGTGGTTCAAATATTTCTGAATGTTTTTTTAAACCGTGTTCATCAATGAATACCCAAACTATCAATAGGTTATTATTGATAAATCGTTTAGTTTCTGATTTTCCAAGAAGTATTACGGCAGTATTTGTAATTTTTCCGCCTACTGTTATTTTGGCTTTATTTAGAAATGTTTCTATCGACCAATTATCAATGTCTTTATAAAATGGTTTATTTTCACTTCGTTGTTTGAAACTTGATTTTGCTTTTTTTATTGCATCACTGTCTAAATCTTCTATTGAGAGTGTTTCAATTATTTGCTCTGACCAATCAGAAGAACTACTCCAAATTTTCCGTTCTTTTTCGGGAAAAGTCTTTAATCTCGTTTTATTACTATCAACTCGTATATATTCAATTCCCTTAAAACTAACTGGTTGTAATTTTGTTGTCGCAATTTTTATCAATGTTATTTTAATTCCTTTTTTGTATTCAAATTCGTGAATTGAGAAGTCAATTTTTGGATTTATATTTATATTCAACCAAAATTCAAGTTCAACATTGCCTTCTTTTCTGTTTTTTAGCTTAATTGATGTTCCTACAATTTTATGAGTTTTATCGTTAATTCCCCAAATTAAATATCCAAAAGGTTGATTTGTAAGGCAGGCACTATTTGATAATGCAGAAATATATTCGCCAATGTCTGAATTTGAAAGGCTTTTGTTTTCTTTAAACTCAAACCACTCTTCTTCTTTTGACTTACTGGCAAGTTCAGTTACTATTTTTGCTAATTCATTCATATTTTATAAATTATCTTCTAATTTGTTGAATAATTGAAGAATGTGATTTTCTTTAATTTTTCGCACAATATACTGACTTAAATTTTCAATTTCATCAGATTTGGGTTTACAATTAGGAATATGTGCAAAATGAGCATAATTTTTATTTGTTGTTTTGAAACTAATATTTAATGTCCCTTCTAAATCTCTTGCTATTTCATCATATTTCACCTGAATTTTTTTTACTGATTTATGTTGAAGTTCTATTATTATGTAAAGTTCTCCTTTTTCTTTTAAAAGCTCTTCAAAAACAACAGTTATTACTAAGTTTTTGTCTTTTTTTGACCTGTAATAGCGTAATCTCTTTTGATTATATTTATGACGACTGACTTTATCTAACGATAGTTTTTTATCCAATAAATCACAAGCACGTTCAACTTCATTAATAATATGATTTCTTAGTGCAAATTTTAAATCTACTACTTGATTAATTTTCGAAACATTATTTTTATAAAATTCAATTTCTTCTTTTTTCATTTTATTTGTGAGATTTTTAATGTTTTGATATAAATCTTTGAGAAAAACAATAAATTTGGGACTTGCTTCTTTCTCATAATCTGATATACGCTTAAATATTTCATTTAACCATTCTATGTGGGTGATGTTTATGTAATTTTTATTATTTGAGTTTTGTTGCCATAATGTCAAAATAATTCCAATTTTCTTTTCATCAGATACTTTTTGGAATATTTTAGAGTTCCAATACGTTGTCAATGGATTGTTAAGTTCGTGGTATATTTTGCTTTCAATTATTATAGCATTTTCATTGTCTGTTATTAATAAATCTATACGTTTTCGTCCCTCCGTTCCTTTTTCTCTTTCGATTTCAAAATCATTTGAAAAACTGATTTGCTTTTGTAAATTGTTTACTTTAATCTTTTTTTCAATCAAGTGCAAGAGACTTGAAATAAAAAGGTCATCTAATTGATGTTTTTCATGAGGATTAAGAAAAAAAGCATAAATATTTGAAATAACATTTTCGTAATGTGGTTGTCTCGCTATTTCAAGAAATGTTATTTCGTTTTTTTTGATTGCAGGAATATTATTTTCCTCAAAAAAAATGGTTAATTCATTTATATAATTGTATGACATATTATTTTATAAAGATTTTTAAGTTCATCTTTTTGTTAGTTTTGGTAATTACCGCTAACGGAAATAGGCTGGTGGTGTTGCTTTGTGGGTTTGTTTTGGTTTGTGTAGGGAGCGAAGCGACCGGAACAAGCCAAAATAAACCCACAAAGCA